>NZ_JAUBVR010000100.1:0-17060 GCF_036705955.1 Microcoleus sp. A6-C6
GATGCTATATCTGCCCATTTTTGTGACTTATTTATGCCTTCTTTAATTCCCCAATCTTAGACCTGAATCCTTACGGCACAGCTAAGTTAAAAACTGCTTTCATAATATTCATTTATCAAAAATTGTGTCAAGCTAACTTGGATTTTATCTTTGATTGCCGGGGCAGTTATTGAATTGTACCTACACATAGATCGGCGGTCAGATTGCGGTGTGAGCGAGCGCTACAAAAATTGTGTTTAATAGTTAAAATCATATCACGAACTGACTCGACTGTCAACGCAAAATATTTTTCATTCTAACTGGCAATTTAACTTCTACCTCCCAGGTTTTGCCTGAAAATATAAGATTTAATTCAGATCCCCCTGCCTTCTAGCTTCTACATATAGCAACCGCCACATCGGTGAGGATATAAATAACTTCATGAATAGAGCTGATACCGTCAAGCATCAATGGTTTGATTCCCGTTATGCAACTGTCAACTGTCAACTGTCAACTGTCAACTGCTATAAGTGCCTGCATGATGTCTCGATTAAGCGAGAGTAAAGTGAAAAGTTGAACCTTGACCCGGTTCCGACTCCACCCAAATAGATCCGCCGTGACGTTCCACAATCTTTTGACAAATTGCTAAACCAATACCTGTCCCAGAATATTCTCTTTGAGTGTGCAAGCGCTGAAAAATTTGAAAGATGCGTTCTTGATGCTGCGGAGCAATCCCAATTCCATTATCCGAGACAGAAAATAACCAGTTTTCCTCCTGTTTACCAGCGGTAATATGAACCTGCGGCGGTGCATCTTGGCGATATTTAATCGCATTGCCGAGTAAATTTTGAAAGAGCTGTACGAGTTGAGAAGAATCCCCCATTACCGCTGGCAATTCGCTGTAAGTAACAACTGCTTGAGTGTCGCGGATCGCCCCTTGCAGGTTGGCAATTGCTTGCTCGATTGCCTGATTGCAATCTGTCATTTGAAAAGGTTTCCGACTCCGGCCAACTCGCGAATATTCGAGCAAATCGTCAATTAAAGTTTGCATTCTCGTGCAGCCATGAACGATATTGCCGATAAACTTACTACCTTGGCTGTCGAGTTGGTCTTTATAGCGTTTTTCCAAAAGTTGAGCGTAGCTGGCGATGGTTGCTAAAGGCGCTTGCAAGTCGTGAGAAGCCACATAAGCAAATTGCTCTAGTTCCGCATTTGAACGCGCCAATTCTTGGTTAGATTTTAAGAGAGCCGATTCGGCGTACTGGCGCTGCGATATCTCTTGTTGGAGGAGCAAATTTTGCTCTTGCAAAGCTTTTTCAACGGCGAGGCGGTTGCTGATTTCTTGTTGTAGGATTTGGTTTTTTTCGTGAAGGTTTTTTTCAACGGCTAAGCGGCTGGTGATTTCTTCTTGAAGCAGCACATTTTGTTCTTTTAGCTGCTTTTGTAAATTCCGCAGGGTAAGGTGACTTTCGATGCGTGCGAGCACTTCTTCAAACTGAAATGGCTTGCTGATGTAGTCAACTGCTCCCACAGCAAAGGCGTTTACTTTGTCGAATAATTCATCTTTAGCACTGATAAAAATTACCGGAATTTCGCGAGTTTTTGCTTCAGATTTCAGGTGCTGGCAGACTTCATAACCGTTCATTTCTGGCATCATTATGTCGAGCAAAATCAAATCCGGCGGATTAGAATTGCAGGCTCTGAGAGCCATTTGTCCGTTGATAACGCAGCGGGGTGCGTACCCCCGATGAGTCAACATCGTAGACAACAGGCGCAGGTTTTCTGGCGTATCGTCTACTATTAAAATGTTTCCTAATGTCGTCTCTGATTGCTGATTGTTCATTGATTGTTTTCCAAAATATAAAGGAAGTTCGGCAACGGATTGTGTAACGGATGTAACGGATGTAACGGATGCAATAAGGCTTAGTTATCCTCCACTGATAAGTCGGAAACAATCAAGATTTTCGGTAATTAAGCAATTCCTAACCGTCTGATACGGTTGCTATCTTTTATTTTTGAATTACACAAAAGAGGTGGTTCATAGTAAAAATATTGGGGAGATAGAACTATAAATATGCTCAAAAACAGGGTTTATAACCATTGGTTTGTCCACAATCTTTGTTATTGTTCGTTTACTTGAAAGAATTGGTTTAAAGCCTCCACCCTTGTAGGGAGAAATTAAAATCAGACTATTCATTACTCCAATCCTCGGAGTTCTTTTGTCAACTGTCAACTGTCAACTGTCAACTGAATGAACAATCCTTAAACCCCCAGCAGTAGAGTCAGAGCGTTATTGTACCAAGTCAATCCTTTATCTAAAACCTTAAATCCAGCTACTTTGCACATAGATTCTAAAGCAGAAGCTGTAGGCAGCCACCACCACGGCCCAAAGTCGTTGATATCAAAAACGGCTTTTTCAATTACTCCGAGAATTGGTGTGCCGTAGGTATACTGCTGCCAGTAAGCTGCTAAGATAGCTCGTTCTGCTTCGCCTAAAGCGGGAATGAAGATTACTCCAGAAGCTGGAATTTCGTAGCGTCCTCGTTCGTTTTCTATAAGTTCTTGGGTAATTGCTGAAGTTAAGATTAAATACTGCCCTGTTATTTGACGCAAGCCGGTTAAAATTTGCAAAGGATGGGGGTGATGGTAGAAAACTCCTGCACAATGAACTACATCGTAAGGCTCGCCAATTTCTGCAAGCTGAATGTGAGTTATATCTTGACTGATACAATTATAATTAGCAATATTTAAACTTGCCATGCGATCGCGAAAATCATCCCAAATCTTTATGGATGCGGGCGCGGCATCAATCATTGTCAGAGAAACTGCACCATATTTGCTAGCTACAGATACTTTTTCGTTGACGGTGCCCCACAATCCGCCGACTTCTGCAAAAGTCTGATTTTTGACGACTCGGGCAATGTAGCGATCGCGAATATCGTCATTCTCCAACTCTGATAATATAGTGCGATCGCCCGCCGAGTCCTTTTTCTGCAAAATTTCCGCTAATTTCCCGGATATTGCGGCATCTTGCGGCCGAATTTCTAACGCCATCAAGTACAAGACTGTAGCTTCATCTAGGCGATCGCTCTCGGCAAACTTTTGGGCGATTTCGCAGTAAAATTCAGGAGCGTGCAGTGGTGGCAATTCGTGGTGATAGTAACTGGTTGCGGCGTCTAAATCTGCCGGAACTCTTTTGATGAGAGCATCGCCTAACTTGGTGTAAATCTTCGGGAGATCTGGCTCGATTTGTAGCGCACAAAGGTAAGCAGAAACAGCCTCATTCCAGTTGTGGATCTCAGTCAAAGCATCGCCTAAATTGTAATAAGACCAAGAAAAATTGGGGTTGAGTTCAATAGCACGCTGATAAGCGGTAGCTGCTGCTTTCCACTGCTGGGTTTTTAACAGCGGTTCTCCTAAATTGTGGTAAGTCCAAGAAAAATCTGGATTGAGTTCGATCGCCCGCTGGTAGGCAAAGATTGCTGCCAACCAATCCTGGAGTTTAGCTAAAGTTAATGCTAAGTTATAATGAGACCAAAAAAAATCGGAATTAAGGGCGATCGCCCGCTGGTAGGCTGCGGCAGCTTCCGACCATTTTTCTAATTGAAAAAGCGCATCTCCCAACTTGTGACAAGAACCCGAAAAATTTGGGTCTAAGTCAACAGCGCGCTGGTATGCTGCGGCGGACTCCGACCATTTTTCTAATTTGCTCCAAGCTTCGCCGATGCTATAGTAAGACCAAGAAAAATCTGGGTTAATTTCCACAGCCGTGCGGTAGATAATGACAGCTTCTTGCCATTGCTCTAACTTCATTAGAACTTCGCCTAAATTGTTGTAAGACCAAAAAGAATTTGGATTCAATTCAATACTTTCGCGGTAGGCAGCATCGGCTTCGTTCCATAGTCCCTTGGCTTGCAAAACATTGCCTAATTTGTAATAAAAATCGGAAATATCCGGTTGAAGCTTAATAGCTTTGCGGTAGTTAACAATAGCTTCGTCCCACTGTTTCAGCGCGCTAGCAGCTTCTGCCAATTTGCAGTAAGCCTCACAACAACTAGAGTTTAAATAAATAGTGCGGTGGTAACAAACTAGGGCTTTTTCTGGCTTGTTTTGTGCCAACAAAGTATTGCCCAAATCTAGATATTCTTCCGGTATTTCGATCGGTTCCACGCTGAGTGCTTGATACCAACAGTCGGCTGCTTGCTCAGCTTGACCGACTTCGGTAAATATTCGGCTCAAATTGCGGTAAAATCCTGCAAAGTCTGGTTGCAGGGCGATCGCTTTTTGGTAACAGTCGATCGCCTCTTGCCACTGTTGCAAACTAGCGCAGACTGTGCCGAGGTTAGCAAAAGCTTCGGCAAAATCGGGTTTTTGGGCGATCGCAACTTTATACCAATACCGCGCGTCTTCTAGCTTACCCTGAGCTTGCAGCGCCTTTCCTAGGGTTTTGCAAGTCTCGGCGGAATCGGGGTGGGATGCGAGAATTTGGTGGCAAAGTGCGATCGCCCGATCCAACTGCCCTAAAGCTAAATATATTTCTGCCTGTTGTTGAGAATCTAGTGCTACTATTTCTGAATTCACTTTTTGCGTTCCTGTTTAGTAATAATTCCATGTATGATTGTAGAGCAAAACTTGTCTAAGTTTTAACTCATGCACAGACATCTGCTTAGCTGTAAATACCGTATCGCCTGCATGACCATTTGTGCGATCGAACTTTAAGTTAATTTGCATAAAAGTTAAGGAAAAACCAATTTCGATTAAACTAAGATAGCAACAGGTTAAGTAAATCCACGCATAAAACGCAAAATACGACTCGCGCTCAAGCTTGCTGTATATGTCTTCTTCCCTCTTCCTTCTTCCTTCTTCCTTCTTCCTTCTTCCTTCTACTTAACAGCGAGGTAAATAATGTCAGCAGCGACTCAGACACCGCAAGTCAGCGTAATTATACCAGCATACAATGGCGATCGCTACATCGTGCAAGCCGTAGAAAGCGGCCTAAGCCAAACCTTTACAGATTGGGAAATTATTGTTGTAGACGACGGTTCGACAGATGAGACACATCAGGTATTGCAGCCTTATTTTGACAGAATTCGCTACATTTATCAGGAAAATCAAGGAGTAGCAGCCGCCCGCAACCGAGGAATTCAGGAAGCAAAAGGCGAATTCATAGCATTTTTAGATCAAGATGACTTCTTTTTGCCAGATAAATTAGCAGCACAAATAGCGCTGTTTCGCCAGCAACCATCATTAGGAATTGTCAACAGCGGCTGGCGTTTAGTTAACAAACAAGGCGAGAGAATTTCAGATATCAAACCTTGGGAGTATTTCCCCAAATTAGACTTAGAAACTTGGATAGTAGAAATGCCCGTACTTCCCAGCGCCATGATGTTTTCGCGCCAGTGGCTAGAAATTGCAAGCGGGTTTAATTCAGAATTTGATTCAGTAGACGATTCAGATTTAGTCCTACGTTTAGCACTGTTGGGTTGTGCAGCAGCTTGGCTGCCTCAAGTGACAGTATCCTACCGCCAGCACGACCAAAATGTATCAATAAAAAAAGCCCTCAAACAAGCAAATCTTTTTATTACCTTAAAACAGCAATTTTTCGCTCGTCCTGATTTGCCGCAGCACATCCGCGATTTAGAAAATCCGGCTTTCTACGAAGCATTGACTTGGATGGCGTGGCAATTGTACTATAGTGGCTATCCAGTAGAAGCAGTTGAATTTTACCAAAAATCTTTTAGCTACAGTCCTTATTCTCCCGCAGAAACTGTAATAAATTGGATCAAACGTCTGGATTCTATCTCTAAAGCTTACGGGCTTACTCTCGATTCCCAATCTTTAAGAAACTTACCACAATGGCAACAGTTAATGACTAGCATACTTCCAAAAAAAACAACGCGGGTCAGCGTCATTATCCCGACCTACAACAGCGAGCGCTACATTGTTAGAGCGGTCGAAAGCGTTTTAGATCAAACTTACAAAAACTGGGAAATTATTGTCATAGACGATGGTTCTACAGACAACACTCGCCAAGTTTTAGACCCTTACGGCGATTTGATTCAGTATGTCTATCAGGAAAATCAAGGAGCTGCAATAGCTCGAAATCGCGCTTGCGAACTGGCTAAAGGCGAATTTTTAGCTTTTCTAGATGCCGACGACTTTTTTCTGCCGGAAAAACTCGCCAAACAAATTGCTTGTTTTGAAGCTAACCCCTCTTTAGGGATGGTACAAAACGGCTGGTTAATGGTCGATGAAACCGGAAAAGATATCTACCCAGCCATGCCTTGGGAAGATTCGCCAAACTTAAATTTAGAAACCTTTGTCTTGTACAAAAGTGTGCGTCCCAGCGCGATAATGCTGCGACGCGAGTGGTGGGAACGTCTGGGCGGTTTTGACCCTCGCTTTCCGCCAACAGAAGATTTAGATTTTGCTTTGCGTTTGACTTTAAAAGGCTGCAAATGTGTTTGGTTGAAAGAGATATTAACCTGCTATCGCCAGCATGATCAAAATCTGATGTCCGGTGGGCAAAAAGTTATGAAAAGTATGGAAATTGTGATGGATAACTTCTTCGCCAGACCAGACTTGCCCGATCGCATACGCCAATTAAAAAATGCAGAACGTTACAAGTGTTTAGTGTGGATAGCGTGGCGAATGTATCGCGACGGATATTTGGCAGAGATGGTCGAGTGCTTGAGAAAATCTCTGTACTATACTCCTTATAGTGGATCTGAAACTGTTTTTAAATGGTTGGAAACTTTTAGAGTTTCTTCGCAAGAATACAGCAACAATTTTGATGCCTATGCCTTAACCAATTTACAAGAATGGCAAGACATAGTAGCGGAGGCTGTCAACAATATCTATCAATTTAAATCAGCGCCTAGTTCAATTGGCCGCAAACTTGCACCGCACGTACTGCTGTACGCAGAAGACCACGGAATCGGTGGTTTGGCGCAGTTCAACCACTCGCTGCTTTGCAAATTAGCAGCGGACGGCTACCGAGTTACTAGCGTGCAAACTAAAGCTTCTAATCCTTTAATTAGCGAACAGCAGCAGCTAGGTATCGAGCATATTTGGCTGGAGTTCGATACAATGAGGGAGTTTTTGCGAATTGCCTACAATTGTACGGATGCTGAAAGAATTTATGCGGAAGCTCAACCGGATTTAATTATATTTAGCGATGGCTGGCCGATGGCAAATTTTGCGGCGAAACAAGTTGCGATCAAGCAAAACATACCTTATGTAATTACTCTCGGTTATATCGATCGCACTTATCAACATTTCAACCGCGGAGATCAAGTTCCCTATTTCGATGCAGTGGCCTATCAGTACAATTTAGCCAAAGCCGCAATCGCTGTTTCCCACGAAAATTTAAACTTGTTCAAGAGTTTGTTCAAAATGCCTCTGGAACAGGGAAAAGTCATTTATTACGGCAGGCCGAACAATTACTTTGAACCGCCCAATCTCTCAACTCGCCAACGCCTGCGCCAAGAACAAGGCATCCCCGAAGAGGCTGTGGTTTGTTTCACGGCGGCGAGACTGACTCCAATTAAAGGATATCAGTATCAATTGCAGGCGATCGCCAAACTAAAAAATCTGCCAATTTGGCCCCAGCTATATTTCGTTTGGGCCGGCCCAGGTTCCACCACTCACGATAATATGGAGCCGGAATTGAGAGCAACTGTCAGCGAATTAGGAGTCACCGAACAAGTTAAATTCATCGGCCAGCGGTGGGATATTGCCGATTGGTTAGATGCCAGCGACATCTTTATTTTATCATCCAAAGCAGAGGGAATGCCGCTAGCAGTGATGGAAGCAATGGCGAAAGGATTGCCCGTAATTGCTACAGCAGTCAGCGGCATTCCTGAAGAGTTGGGAGATACCGGAAAGTTAATCGCCGATCCGACAATTGATTCGCAACAGACAGCACAAGAGTTAGCCACAACGGTAGAACTCTGGGCCCAAAATCCTGAATTGCGGAGACTAGCAGGACAAGCTTGTAAACTGCGGGCAGAAGAGCTTTTTAAGGAAGAACGGATGGTTTTGGAATACGCAGAAGTTGTCGCCCAAGTCTTGTCTGCTAGCGGCAATCAAGATGAATTTGCGTTAGCGAACCCCTCGAAGAGGATCGCCCCCAAAGTCCAAAAGCAGATCGAAAAAGTTGACAGTATGCTCTATTACTATTATCTAGTATGGCAGGCATGGCAAGCTTGGGATCGCGGAGATCAGTCTGGGATGCTTGACAAGTTGCAGTCAGCTTGGAAATGCACGCCATTGTTGACAAGCGAAACTATCTTGAGTTGGATCACAAATTTTGTTGCCTTATCTTCAGAAAAGGGTGGTCAACTTGATACTTGTTCGTTAATTAATTCCGAAGCTTGGCAAGAATTAATGGAATTAGTACAGGGTTTTGAAGTTGCTTTGTCTGTTCGTTAGAACTTTTTGAGTTTGATTCCTAAAAATTTGAGGTACGTTGTTTCGCTTGGGCGTTCTTTCATATAGAAAAAAGCGCCCAAGCGCAACTACATACCTTTATTGCATTGAAGTCTTTTTCTATTCGCCACCACATACAATATGCAATTCACCTTCAAGTTCAAACCTATTAATAAACTGCTGCCAATTTGCTTAGCTGTGGTAACTGTCCTGTTAATCGCGTATTTTGGACAGCCAAATGCGATCGCCCAAATGCGATCGAACGTCACAGTCGATTTTGGACAACCAGCCACCGGCATCACGTCCATGAGCGGCATCCTGCACGGAATCGACCCCAGCAACCCCCCGGACAGCTTGGTCAAGCCCTTGCAGCCGAAGCTGTGGCGCGCCGGAAGACTCGATATTTACGATCGAGTAATCGCCAGCGGAGCCGAATTTCAACTATTAGTCAGTGACTTGTGGGGCTATGGTAGCAATCCCAAAGGCTGGCCCTATCAAAATTATCCCGCGTGGGAAGCCTTCATCCGACAGTTAGCCCAGCAAAATAAGGGCAAAAAAATTATTTGGGATATCTGGAACGAACCGGACTTAGTAAATCCGTTTTGGAAGGGAAGCAGAGAACAATTCTTTGAAACTTACAAAAGAGCTTACAAAATCTTGCGGGAAGAATTGGGGCCGTCAGCCATGATTGGCGGGCCGAGCATCAGCACTTACAACAAAGAATATCTCGCGGCTTTTTTGGATTACTGTAAAGCCAATAAACTAGAAGTGAATTTTCTAGCTTGGCACGAACTAAACGATACCATAATTTTATTTGTGGACGACCACGTATTCGATGCCAAGCGCAATTTTCAACAAAGTCCTTCTTACAAGGAACTGAAGTTGCAAAAGATTTATGTCAACGAAATTGTTGGAGAATTAGCGCAGTATCAACCGGGGGAAATTTTAGGTTATTTGTCTAATTTGGAGTATGCAAAAGCTGATGGTGCTTGCAGAGCTTGTTGGGATACAACAGTCGGTAAAAAAGTTAGCAATTGCTTCAATAATACGCTGAGTGGGATGGTTACGCCTAATACTTTTGAGCCGAGGGCTGCTTGGTGGACTTACAAAGCTTATGCTGATGGAGTTAATTCGCGGGTGCTAAGTAAGTCAGATCATGATCGCCTTGTAGCTTTAGCCAGTAAGTCAAATTCTGAAGGTAAAGCACAGGTGCTTTTGGGTTATTTCGATCGCAATTATTCGTCAGCAACAACCGTTACGTTGAATCTGATGAATTTGCAGCAGCTAGGTATTCAAAAGGGTCAAAAAGTTAGTCTAAAATTAGAGAAGATTCCCAACAATCTAGAAGGGGCTGTGAAAAAGCTGGTCACGGTTAAAGAAGTAAGTGTTTCGGTTGATAGAAACAGCTTGACTTATGTTATTCCTAACTTCAATGTTCATGAAGGTTACTTGTTGACTATCAAGCCTTAGATCCCCCCTAACCCCCTTAAAAAAGGGGGGAAAAGAGCCTTTCTTCTCAAAGTCCCCCTTCTTAAGGGGGATTTAGGGGGATCTGGCTTCGGCGAAAAGTGAATTTTTTCCAGTACCTAAAAACCTATAGAGTTTAGCTGAGATTATTCAAATATTTTTGCACAGATTCCAACCATTCTCTGGCTGTTTGATTCTCTGAGTTTGGGTCATAATAACAGCCTAATTCATCGAGCATGAATGTTTCTAAATCTGGTTCTGAAATCGGCATTTCTAGCAATTTGCTAAGTTCTTCTGATGTAGCTTCAATACTTTCGGGCGGTTCGCTGCTTAGGTAGTTTTTCACTACATCGCTGGGAGTTTCAGCTTCTAGTGGCCAGTCTTGGTGAAAGTAGGAACTGAAAAATTGGGTTAAATTAGGAAATTGATCGATCATTGGGGATAAGCTGTGAGAATAAAGTATCCGGGAGGTAATTTGGCGCTGCGCTGGAGGACAATTCTCAGGCGAGATGTTGAAGTTGCTTTGGATGCGCGGCGGCGTAAAGTAATACCAATTATTCTGTTGCCGTTATAGTCGATCGTATAACGATTACCTCGACTTTTCATCCAGGAGTCGATCGCACTTTGATTTCTGTTCATTGCTTCCGCAATGGCCGCTTCCGCGACGGAACGGTCAGTAAAGGAAGATGCGGCAGAAATTTTCGTTTCGCTTGCGAGTCGCTGTCCTAGTTGTGCTTCTGTTTTGCCAACGTGTCGCTCTAAAGTATGTCCTCCTGCGGCTTCGTGAACATCCAATCCGCCGCCCGGTATGCTAGGCACAAAAGCTACCGTGGTTTGTGGTATGGTGGAGATTTCCGACTCAATAACCGTGGCGTAAACACCAGGTATTGCCGATTGGAATACGATAATTATTGAGACGATCGCGCATATCATACCTAAAAACTGTTTTAGGCGATCGAGTTGAGTTTTCATTGCGGTTTCTGATCTTCAGTATAGTAGTCTACTGTTTTTTATCTATTTCCTACTTTAGCATTAGTGAGTTATGAATTGCGCGCAGCATTTAAGTAGGCGGTGCGCATTGCGCACCCTACGATAATTGAGAATAGTTCGTGATGTTTGTGGTTGACAAAGCTTCACCATGAAAAAATGTTAATAATTCTTTGAAAAAATCAGTGAGGATTGATGATAGATTAATTGATTATCTTTAAAAATTTGAAAAAATGCAAGTAGTCATCCTGGCTGGTGGTCTTGGTACTCGTCTCAGAGAAGAAACAGAATTTCGCCCCAAACCTCTAGTTGATGTCGGCGGGCGCCCGATTATTTGGCACATCATGAAAATCTATGCCCACTACGGCTTTCAAAACTTTATTGTGTGCTTGGGCTATCGCGGGAACATGATTAAGGAATATTTCCTGAATTATGAAGCCATGAACAATGACTTTACGATATGTCTGGGACGCAAAAATAGCATCACTTATCAGCAGGAACATCGCGAACAAGATTTTCATGTAACGCTGGCTGACACTGGCGCAGAAAGCTTGACGGGAGGGCGGGTAAAACGGATCGAAAAATATATCGATGACGAGAATTTCATGGTGACATATGGTGATGGAGTTGCTGATGTCAATATTGAGAAATTGATGGAGTTTCACAAGTCTCATGGTAAGCTGGCAACTGTGACTACATTTCGCCCGATTTCGCGTTTTGGAATTTTGGATGTTGATAGTGAAGGTCAAGTACGAGAATTTGCTGAAAAACCTCAAATAGACGGATGGATTAGTGTTGGATATATTATATTTAACCGCCGGGTATTTGAGTATTTGGGTGGGGATGATTGTGTTTTAGAACAGGAGCCGATGCAGCGTTTGGCGGCAGAGGGACAGTTGATGGCTTACCGTCACGAGGGCTTTTTCTTTGCAATGGATACTTATCGAGAATATAAGTATTTAAATGAGCTTTGGGATGAAGGGAAGGCTCCTTGGAAAGTTTGGGAATAAGTTGGTTTTGGGGCGATATTTTCGGCCGCATTGTCTTTAACCCACGGAGGTGGGTTTTGTTTGTGTAGACGCGGTTTCAACCGCATTGTCTTTAACCCACGGAGGTGGGTTTTGTTTGTGTAGACGCGGTTTCAACCGCCCAATATTCTATAAAACAATCATAAAAAATGGATTTTCAAGATATTTTTAACAGCACAGAAACTTACCTGAAAGAGTGCATTGTACCCCACGCGGAAATTATCGATAGCGACTCGGAAGCGCTGAAAATAGCACTTGTAGGATTGGAAAATCGATCGCTCTTAGCGTTACGTGTTCCCCAAAAATGGGGCGGCGCGGACATTCCACCGGAGCTTTTTTACCAATATCAGGAATTGACGGCTCGATATTCCGGCGCTTTGTCTTTCCTGCAAACTCAGCACCACAGCGCAACTGCGATGATTGCCAGCAGCGACAATGAAATGCTAAAAAGTAGATACTTGGGCGCGATCGCCCAAAAAGAGTTACGCTTGGGTGTTGGGTTTTCGCATTTAAGGCGATCGGGCAAACCGGCAGTCACCGCAACTCCCGCATCAAATGGCTATTTACTATCGGGGAATGTTCCTTGGATTACAGGTTTTGGCTTATTTCAAAAATTTATTGTGGCTGCGGTACTTCCAGACAATCGCGCGGTTTTTGGTGTGCTACCTTTTGCCAATATCGATCGTGAATATGGTAAAATAGCTGTCAGCGAAATCATGCAGTTAATCGCCATGAACTCGACTAATACTGTGACAGCAACTCTCGATAATTGGTTGCTGCATGAATCGGAAATAATTGCGGTTAAACCTGTTGGGTGGATTGCGGAAAACGACAGCAAAAATATCCTGAATTTTGTTCCGGCTACTTTTGGCTGTATTCGAGCGGGATTGGATGTAATTTCAGCGGCGGCGACTTCTAAAGATTCACCTGTAATAGCGGCGGCTTGCCAAAAATTAGAGCAGAAGCTCGATCGGCTAAAACAGCATTTCCTACAATCTCAACATAGCTCAAAAGCAGAACAATTAGCCCTCCGAGCGGAAGCCATTGATTTAGCGGTGCGGTGCGGGCACGCTGCGGTGGTGGTTTCTAGCGGTGCGGCTAACGGTACGCTGCATCCGGCTGGGAGAGTTTATCGTGAGGCTTTGGTGTATACTGTTTCCGGGCAAACCAAGGATGTGATGGTCGCGGAGCTCGATCGCATTGTAGGGTGATTCAGCTAAGATGATTTTGATTTGAATCGGGAACGGGCTCTCCGGCTCATTCCACAAGCCAAGAAAATTGTGGGATTGGTATCTTGCCCGTCCTACCAAGATGTATATTAAAATAACGTCAGTTTTTGTGCCGATGACAAACAACTTTAATTCAAACAATTTAAAAACGATCGCCTACCGCGACATTATAGACTTAAGCCATGCAATTCATCCAAATATTCCGATCTGGACTGGAGATCCAGCGACAGAATTTGAAACTGTATCTGAAATAGACAAAAACGGCTATTTCCTGCGAAAATTCTCAATGGGAGAACACAGCGGCACTCACATCAACGCACCCAATACCTTCGATCCAGCAGGCGCGAGTGTTGATAGTTATGCGCCACAGTCGCTAGTTTTGTCGGGAATTGCGATCGACATTCGCGATAAAAGTCTTGCCAATCCAGACTACACTTTAACGATAGATGATGTATTGAGTTGGGAACGGCAGCACAAACTTATAGAACCGGAAAATCTAGTTTTATTGTATACTGGATGGCAAGCAAAATGGGATGATGATATAGCATTTTTTAATCCTGACGAGGGCGGAATTTGCCACTTTCCCGGATTTGGTCAAGCTGCAACTCAATTTTTGCTAGAAGAGCGCTTAATTGCCGGAATTGGTATTGATACTCACGGAGTCGATGCGGGACAAGATGAAAGTTTTGCAGTTAACAAACTGGTATTGCAAAAACAGCGAATTGTGCTGGAAAATCTGGCAAATCTTGACTTGTTACCTGCGGCTGACTTCACTTTGGCGATCGGAAGATTACGCCTTTTGGGAGGTTCCGGTTCGCCTGTGTCGGTGTTAGCTTTTGTCGCTTAAACTGTTGCATATTTGAATTGCATATTCTGGGTGCTGCTCAAAGCCACCCACAAGATTTTGATTATTTGTTAATATTAAGATTTCCACGCTCAGCGTTCTTAATGCGGTAAAATTGGATTAAGAAAAGTCGAGTACAAATAATAAGATTAATGACAGAACTGCCCAATGATCTCAATGATGCGATCGCCCAATCGCGCATAGCAACCGCCGCCGCCCTCTCGGATGGCAAAAATCTCCTGCAAGTCGAATTAGTCTTTCCCGAAATCGCCCTGCAAGCACAGTCTATCACGGAACAATTCTTACCAGAATTTGAGGAGAGTCATTCCGGGGTGAAAGTCTTTTTTCCCGATGCTGGTGCGGCAGCCCTCGCCCGCCGCGATTGGGGAGAAGTACCTTTTAAAATAAGTGATTTGGGCAGCAGCCGCACTCCTGTTGAAGATAACATCGCACCGGAAGATGAAATGTTTTTGCTGGTGAATCCGGCGGCGGTAGAGGTGTCGCAAGTCGAAAAACTTTACATAGCTGCGGCGGGCCGCCCTGTGATCTTGCTCAACCCGCGCCTCGAAGATGTTGCTACTATAGGTATAGGCTATGCAGGCCGTCAGTTGCGCGATCGATTCCTGAGCAAAATCGAATCTTGCTACTACATTAGACCCCTAGACACAGCGGCTTTATTCCGCTGTTACCCGCAACCCTGGCAAGTCTGGCTGGAAATAAACGACGAATACGAATTAATTTCGGAAACAGCCCAAAAACCCGTGGGAGACGATTTAGAAAGGATTTTAGCGAAAGGGATGGGAGTCGCCGATCCCAATTCCACCGCACCTGCAAAACCGCTAAAAAAGAAAGGTTTGTTAGCAGAAATGCAGACTTTCCTCAAAGCTTTGACTCAATAGGTGGGTACAAATAAAGCTCTGATGGGGAGGGCGGGTTTTGCCTTGATCAACTGGCTTGTATAGGAGTGATTCTTAGCTAAACCCACCGCTACAAGATACTATTGTTTTTTCGCAATCACTTAATTAACAGTATTGTAGGGTGCGTCAGCTAATGGCTGACGCACCCTACAGCTTTGACTCAGTAACAGGAGTTGCAAAAACGCAATTAAGAGCTTTCGAGTGTTGGGATCCGTAACTACGCAAACGGAATTGAAAGAACTTTACTAAATCTTTATAAAAGCAGTATAATGGGTGACACCCCTCCTCAGCCAAAGATCGGAGGAAATAGCAGCTAAATCAGATGCTATAAGCTAGTAATTAAGGTTTCGAGTCAGAAAAGCGGATAAACACAGTGGAGCACCGGCGCATTGTTATTGGGGACGTACACGGGCATTACGATGGCTTAATGCTTTTGCTAGAGGCACTCGCCCCGAGCTCGGAGGATCGCGTATATTTTTTGGGAGATTTAATCGATCGCGGGCCGAAAAGCGCTCAGGTATTAGATTTTGTGGAGCAAAGCCCCTACCAAACTTTGCTGGGAAACCACGAACAACTGATGTTAGATGCTTTGTCGGGGCCGTCAGTGGATCTGCGGGCGTGGCAATCTTGGCTATACAGCGGTGGCGATGCGACTGTCGCCAGCTACAAGGATACAGGGATGATGCCGTACAAACACTTAGAATGGTTGCGATCGCTCCCAACGCATTTAGACTTAGGCGATATCTGGCTGGTGCACGCGGGTGTGCATCCGACTATGCCAATTCACAAACAGTCGAGCGAACAATTGTGCTGGATTCGCAAAGAATTTCACACCATACCGAAACCGTATTTCCCAGATAAATTAATTATTACCGGTCACACGATCACTTTTACCTTTGAGGGTGTGAGGCCTGGTGAATTAGTCAGGGGCCAAGGGTGGCTGGATATTGACACGGGCGCTTATCATCCCAAAAGTGGCTGGCTGACTGGATTTGACCTGAATTACCGCAGAGTTTACCAGGTAAATGTGTTTAACAATCAAGTCCGAATTTTGCCGTTTGATGAAGTTGTTAGACAATTGAAGCCGCAGATTCCACTTCCGAAAGCTCAGTCGAAAGCTCAGTTGATTTCTGTTGTTCAAGAGGCTTAAATTAAGTTGTAGGTTGAGTTGCGTTGAAGTCCGATCGCAATTCAACACAACTCACCCACCGCTAACACACCCTACCAAAAACTACGAAGCTCGCAACAACCGACGTATTTCCAGCTTATAATCCGCATTATTCAAACCCTCACCGCTAGCCAGATTCGGATCAATAGCCTGGGAGATTGCAGCAATCCGATCGCTAGTAGCCGGGTGAGTGCTCAAAATGCTCGGCGGAGAAGGTTGGTTGAGCAACTTTTTCATAAAATCAACCATCCCAGATTGAGCGTAGCCCGATCGCCCCATACTTTGCAAACCCAACTGATCCGCCTCATACTCAGCTTGGCGGCTGTGAGGGCGACGCAAAGCCAACTCCACCCCAATCTGCACCGCCTTAGAACCATCCAGCCCAGCCGCGGAAGCGACACCAGATGCGATCGCCATTTGACGCATTTGTTTAATCGAGTGGCGAGCACTAATATGCCCGATTTCGTGGGCGATCACACTTGCTAATTCCGCCTCATTATCCGCCGCCGCCATCAAACCCTTATTTACATAAACAAAACCGCCCATCGTCGCAAAAGCATTAATATTGTTGTCGTCAATCACCTGAAAAGTATAAGGAATATTCGGGCGTGTGCTTTGCTCTGCCAGCCGTTGACCGATGCGGTTGATATATGCTGTAGTAGCCCGATCGCGATCGAGCTTAAACTCGCTGTTCGTCAACTGCTGATTGATTTGTCGGCCAACAGTCAACTCCTGGCGATCGGACATATTCGACAATTGAATAACTTGAATCCCCCGAAAAATCAGTTCCGGCAAAGAAAATGCTTGAGTCGGTTGTGGGGAAATCACGCAGATACCCGCAGCCACAATCACCGACAGAAACAGATAAATCCCCCGGCCACAAGTACGCCGGCAAGTCAACCACAAACTTTTTAACATGATTGATAAGTGCTAAAAGAAGGAAGAAGGAAGAAGGAAGAAGGAAGAAGGAAGAAGGAAGAAGGAAGAAGGAAGAAGGAAGAAGGAAGAAGG
>NZ_JAUBVR010000101.1:0-16857 GCF_036705955.1 Microcoleus sp. A6-C6
CGTGATGCTATATCTGCCCATTTTTGTGACTTATTTATGCCTTCTTTAATTCCCCAATCTTAGACCTGAATCCTTACTACCAATGTAGTATATAATAGTGGTACGAAAGCTCGATCGACATCAGCAAACAAAATTTAGAAAAAACCTATGCAGCCCATCCGACAAGGCGACGTAATTCTCACCCCGGTACCGCAAATCGCAGGAGAAAAGAAACCTCACCTAACTCTCGCCGAAGGTGAAGTCACCGGACATTCTCACCAGATTATTGAGGGGCAAGCTGAACTGTACGAAAAAGACGGTACTCTGTACTTGCGAGTGCTTTCGCCCACAGCTTTATTGAGTCACGAAGAACACCATGCGATCGCAATTCCTGAAGGTAATTGGATGGTGCGGATTCAGCGCGAATATGAGCCGCAAGGTTGGCGGTATGTCGCAGACTAAGGTTTAACAAACCTTAGTCAGCACAAGAAGTTCAGATTCCAGTTTATCTCGAAAAGTGGAGGGCGAGATCGCTTTCCACTTTTCGCGATCGATCGCACGCTGCGGAAATGATTAAAGTCGGTGCTTGTGCGATGGCTTACGCCCCGCTTCGCTACGGCATTTACAGCATTGGATGTCATTTTGTGCGATCGTATTTGTCAAAAACTTGCAGCCACTAAATTAGACAATTACCAGGTATACCCTGTTAAACATCGATTTTAAGGAGTATATCGACGCATTGGAGCGTCCTTTAGCAGTTTTTTGTTAAAAATGAGCTTTCTGAATACGGGATTGCTTTATGCGTTGCGAGTGCCGCCTGATGTGACATCTGCTCAAGAGGCAATTCGCTGGGTAAATTGGGATATTAAACCGGAGGAATTTAGCGTGCAAACTTGACTATTTCTCTTTACCTACAAGCCAGTTAGTTCTTCCTTCCGAAAGCCCGCCAGGGGTTTAAACCCCTGGCTAATAGCGAAAGTCCGTTAAAACGGACTGGTAGTATTAGAACATCCCACAAATGAACAGCAAATATCTTATGAAATTGCGCTCTCAGCCTCCTTAATTTATGTTTGAATTCAGTCGGTTTTAACGGACTGGTAGTATTAGAACATCCCACAAATGAACAGCAAATATCTTATGAAATTGCGCTCTCAGCCTCCTTAATTTATGTTTGAATTCAGTCGGTTTTAACCGACTTTCGCTATGAGGCAGGGGTTTAAACCCCTGCCAGATCGTGCCGCAGTCGCGTAGAAAGTTGATACTAATACCAGCGCGATCGCCATAGATTTGGAAATGTCACTAACTCCTATTATTTTAATCTTGATATCCTATGTCTGAAAAACAACCAAATCCCGCAGAATTCAGCAGCTTTGCCGACTGGTGCTTGCACAAAGACAGCCTTTCAGAAGCTGCAAGATATACAGTTGAAGTGCTGTTAAAAAAATCTGGCACTTCTGACATTTATGAAGCAAACCAGATAATGTCAAGTAGCAATGAGTTGGATCTGTACTACAATCAAATATCAGACATCACACCCCTGCAATCTCTGACTAATTTGACTTGTTTGCGTCTGCACAACAATCAAATATCAGACATCACACCCTTGCAATCTCTAACTAATTTGACTCGTCTGGATCTGGACAACAATAAAATATCAGACATCACACCACTGCAATCTCTGACTAATTTGACTAATTTGTATCTCTCCAACAATCCAATATCAGACATCACACCACTGCAATCTCTGACTAATTTGAATTATCTGAATCTGCACAACAATCAAATATCAGACATCCCATCCCTGCAATCTCTGACTAATTTGATTTCTCTGCATCTGTACAACAATCAAATATCAGACATCACACCCCTGCAATCTCTAACTAATTTGAGTTGGCTGAATCTGGACAACAATCAAATATCAGACATCACACCCCTGCAATCTCTAACTAATTTGACTTCTCTGAATGTAAATTTTAAACCTGAACATAAGGATCTAATCGAAGCGTGTCGTCAAAAGTGGGGAACTCTCCTCAACTCTACCGAACCCATCTCTAACCCCAAAGCCGCAGCCGCCGTTAAGTCTGTCTGCGAGATCCTGGGTTTAAAGGCCTCTGAAATAACTTTTTGCAGTAGCCCCAACGGAGGGGTAGCACAAATACCGCTGAAAAGATCCAATGACACTGATTTGATAAAACGACTAAAAAAACGGGTAAAAGATGCGCTGCACCCCTTTTTCTTGATAACAGAATTGCGGCAAGAACTTTCGGAGTTAAGTATATGGGAGGAACAGCTAGAACAACAATTGAACACAGACTTTGCCAATTATTGGAAATATTCAAGACCAAAAGTTACTCCAAAATATTTGGTTGAGAATCTCGCTCTTGCTGAATTCTGTGTTTCTGGCTTGGGCGTTGTTCTCAAACCAGAAGCACAGAAATTTTTTGAATGCCTGAACCAGCTTTTAGCAGAATGCGGCTGGATTATTTTGTTAGATGATACCTGCATTGTGTGCTCGCGCCCTTGTCAGCTTCGCCTTGACAACGAATACCGCCTCCACGCAGAAAGGGAACCTGCACTGGAATTTCCCGACGGTTACAAAATCTATTCCTACCACGGTGTAACATTACCTGAAAAATACGGACAAATTCACCCCAATTTGTGGCAAGCACAATGGCTTTTAGCAGAAAAAAATGCTGAATTAAGACGAGTATTAATTCAGGGAATTGGTTATGCTAGAATTTGCTCGGAACTGCAAGCCACAGAGTTAGATTGCTGGAAAGAATACACGCTGCTCAAAATTGATGCTGATATTGATGGCTTCGATCCTGATGATTTCGAGGACGATGAGGATGCTCCGAAAAAAGAAGATATTTATCTGTTAAAAATGACTTGTCCGAGCACGGGACACATTCATGTTTTGCGAGTGCCGCCTGATGTGACATCTGCTAAAGAGGCAATTCGCTGGGTAAATTGGGATATTGACTCAGACGAGTTTTCCGTGCAAACTTGAAATAGAAGCAGCAGAAATATATTTTCCGATTGTTAGTTCATTAGGATGATTTCAGGAACCCTGATTTATGGTAGTTGCAGCCAAGTTAACGATTTCTCTGGCAGAGTTCTTGCAGTTGCCAGAAACTAAACCCGCAAGCGAGTACATCGACGGTAAAATTTATCAAAAACCTATGCCGCAAGGAAAACATAGCAAACTTCAAAGTGAGTTATTGTTGGCAATTTCTGAGGTTGGGGAACGCCCAAAATTAGCCTGTGCTTTTCCAGAATTGTGCTGTACTTTTGCGGATTGCTCAATCGTTCCCGATATTGCTGTTTTTGAGTGGTCGAGAATTCCTGTTGATGCAGATGGGGAAATTGCCAACCGTTTTGAAGTTGCACCGGATTGGATAATTGAAATTCTGTCACCGGATCAATCTCCCAATCAGGTGATTAAAAAAATTGTTTTTTCGATCAATCACGGCACTAAATTGGGTTGGTTTGCCGATCATAGCGATAAATCAGTAATAGTTTTTCTGCCGAATCAACTGCCTGAAGTTAAATCAGATATGGATATTTTACCTGTTCTTAGTGTGTTGGGTAATTGGCAGTTATCCGCAGCCGAGTTGTTTAATTGGTTGAAAATTAATTGATTTACAGCAGATTGCAGGTCGAGTGATCGGGTAAAATAAGATATTATAAAATTCGCTGCTTTAAACTCAAATGAAGCTGGTGATTGATCAAAGAAATGGAATTTTAACTTGAGAATATTTGGGAGACTGACATTTACTGACATTCATTTACTGACATTTGCGATCGCCTTAATCGATAAAACACTAATCAAGATTGGGCCTGTGACACTTAAAAGGGTGGAATGCACCAAGCGTCAATTTAACAAAAATTGTTAATAACATAAGAAAGAAGCCCACCTTCAGTCAAAGGTGAGCTAAATTCATGCCAGCTTATGGACAGCTAGGCAATCGGGTCTCTTAGCGGATTGACGTAAAAGCTGAAAAAAAGATCCGAATCTTCCGGAAAAACTTATTCCTCAACAATTAAGCTCCAGTTTACCCGTTAGCGAAGCCCTCGAAGAGGATCGCACCAGCCACATCTCACCCCCAGCGATGTTGTCCTGAATTGGGGAAATACTGGGGCTTTAATTTTCCAGCAATCCCCAGTCTCAAAGGGTTTAAGCGTCGTCATCGTGAGCAAAGCGGCGGAAGAGGAAGTCTAGGGCGTAGTTCCGCAAATTGTAATATTCCGGATCTTCCATCATTTGTACCCGATCGCGCGGACGAGGAAAAGGAATCTCCAGAACCTCCCCAATCGTCGCTGACGGGCCGTTAGTCATCATCACCAGGCGATCGGCCAAAAACAGCGCTTCGTCAATATCGTGAGTAATCATCAACACCGTACAGCGGTGATCGTTCCAGATTTTCAGCAACTCTTCCTGCAATTCCTCCTTGGTAATTGCGTCCAAAGCGCCGAAAGGTTCGTCCAAAATCAGCACTTGGGGGCGAATTGCCAAAGCGCGGGCGATGGACACCCGTTGTTTCATACCGCCGGAAATTTGCGGCGGTCTTTTCTCAGCAGCTTCTGTCAGTCCCACCATCGCCAAATGCTCGTTGACGATCGCATTTTTTTCGACCTTCGACTTCTCAGGAAATACAGCGTTAACGGCAATATAAACATTCTCAAATACCGTGCGCCAAGGCAACAAAGCGTAACCCTGAAACACTACCATGCGATCGGGGCCTGGCTTCTCGATCCGCTGCCCGTTAATCGACACAGTGCCCTCGCTGGGATGGCTAAAACCCGACACCATATTTAATAGTGTTGACTTACCACAACCGGAGTGTCCGATCAGAGTAATAAACTCTCCCTCAGCTACAGTCAAGTTAATATTTTCTAATGCTCTGTAACCGTTTGGATATACTTTATGAACATTGTCCATCACCAAAAAAGGCTGGCGGCGATCTTTTGTTTTCTTGCTTTGCTTTTTGGTGTCGATCTGGTTCGCAGTAGTTTTGAGCATGGGTTTAGGAACTTGTTAGTGGGTTATTGGCAATTGCAAATAGTGGAATTTTGAATGGTGATGAGCTGCGAGTTGAGACTGTAGATTTGCAAGTTCCCTGTATGTTTTGAGTATTGAGTTTAAATTGGAAGACTTTTGCATCAATTATATAATTGTGCCACTTCACTCTCAACAATGCAATCAATCGCTTTGATTTCTGGTTACTCTTCTCTGACTTCTGAGTTGATAAGTCTCGGACAGGGGCGATCGATAACTAAGCAATTTCTTCACCTTTCGATACTTCAAAACTCGCAGATCACCATTAGACATTGGGCCGGTGGAAAGGAGTCCACCGGCGCGGACACAAACAGATTTTAAGCAGCTCTGCGGCCGGAATCGAGGATGACTTGGGCCATCGTGAAATCACGTTTGATTTCCAGATTGTTGAGATAGCCGATCGGATCATCACCACTAAACACCGTGCCATCAAACAAGCGAAGAGAACCACGAGTATGAGTAATATCAGACATTCCCAACTCTCGCGCGGCCGTGCTGAACGGGCCAACCCGCACCACACGTTCCAAAACTTCCACCCAGTTGCGCGGGAACACAGTATCGCCCCAACGTGCCATCTGCACCATGTGCCACAACTGTTCAGTGCGGCTCGGATGGTTCACGGAGTCTCCATAGAACAAGTGGTGGGCGTATTCCCGCATCGGAGTATCGAGGTTACAAGCAGAAGAATTAGGATCGCCAAGTTGAATGTAACTCTTATCCGTGGCGACATATTCCCGTCCCGACACAATTTCGGAAACTTCTTCGGCATGATTTGGATCGGCGCAGTATTGAGAAGCTTCCAGCAAAGCTTTGAGCAGAGCAATGTGAGTGTTGGGATAGGCATTTGCCCAGTCTTCCCGCACCCCCAAAATTTTGCCTGGGTGTCCGGGCCACAGTTCCAAATCTGTAGCTACCGTAAAGCCGACTCCTTCCATCGAGGCCCGCAAATTCCAAGGTTCGCCGACGCAGAAACCGTCAATGGTGCCGCCTTGCAAGTCCACGATCATTTGAGCTGGTGGGAGATTTTTCAGCACAACATCATGATCCGGATCAATGCCGCCGGAAGCTAGCCAGTAGCGCAGCAGTAGGTTGTGCATCGAAGAAGGGTGAACGATTCCCAGGCGGTGCGTTTGCGCGGGTGTTCTGCGGAGCATTTCTTTGAAATCTGCCAGATTGTAGATTCCTTGGTCGTAAAAGCGTCGTGCGAGGGTAATAGCGTTGCCGTTGCGGCTCATGGTGAGGGCTGTAACGGTTGGTATTGGCTTGTTTTGGTGGCCTCCTAATGTCAACCACATTGCCATCCCAGAGGGCATTTGGGCTGCGTCTAAGTAGCCTGCTGCGATGCCGTCTACGATGCCGCGCCAGCTTGTTTCCCGCACGAGGTGGACTTCATCGAGTCCGTGTTTGGCAAATAAGCCTTTTTCTTTGGCGACGGCGAGGGGAGCGCAGGCGGCGAGGGGGATGAAGCCGAGTTCGAGGTTGACTTTTTCTAGGCCGTGGCGGGCGATCGCCGGTACTTTGCGCGCCCGCAGTTTTTTGACTCGTTTCTGCTGGTTGAGGAAGTAAATCATTTCGCTGCGCAGGGCGTAGTAGCTGGGGTGCGTGACTACTTCCATGCGTTTGCGGGGGCGGGGGATGTCTACTTCGAGGATGCCGCCAATCTTCGATTCAGGGCCGTTGGTGAGCATGACGATGCGATCGCTCAACAGCACTGCTTCGTCCACGTCGTGCGTTACCATCAAGGCGCTGATTTCGTACTCTTGGCAAATTTCCATCAACTTTTCTTGCAAGTTGCCGCGAGTCAAAGCATCCAAAGCGCCGAAGGGTTCGTCCAAGAGTAACAGTTTGGGGCGCAAAGCTAGAGCACGGGCGATCGCCACGCGCTGTTTTTGTCCGCCCGATAGCAGTGCCGGTTGCTTCTCGGAGTGGGGCCCCAAGCCCACCATTTCGATGTGTTTTTGGATGATGTCGAGGCGTTCGGCTTTGGGTAAGCCGTTCATCACCGAGTCTACGGCTAGGGTAATGTTTTCTCTGACTGTTCGCCAAGGTAGCAGCGAATAGTTTTGGAATACTACCATGCGATCGGGGCCCGGCTGGGTGATTCTTTGTCCGTCGATCGTCACCAATCCTTCTGTGGGCAAGTCCAAACCTGCCACCATATTTAGCAGCGTAGATTTGCCGCAGCCGGAGTGTCCGACTAAGGAGACAAACTCTCCTTTTTTAATTTCTAAGTCGATGCCTTTGAGGGCTACGTATGTGCCGCCGTCTGTTAAATTAAATGTTTTTCCGACTTGTTCTACCGCAATCAAAACAGACATGATTTTCTTGCCTTTTTTTGTAGGTTTGTCCTAGCTTTTTTGATTATTGATTGTTGACTGTTGACCGTTAGCTGTTCTATTATCCCTATCGTCCAACTGCAATAACAATATTGGTTCGTAGTGAGGAATTCATTCCTCTTAAAAGGCTGAGGAGTGAAGTTCTGCTACTCGTTTAACTGGTTCCCAGGCACAGCCTGGGAACCAGTTAAATATCAACTGCCAACTGCCAACTGCCAACTGCCAACTGCCAACTGCCAACTGTCAACTGTTAATTATTTGCCTTCAGAGGGAGCAATTTTGTGTTGCAACCAAGCCATCATGCGATCGAGTATCAAACCAACAGCCCCAATGTAGAACACCGCTAACAGAATTTCGCTGATGTAGTTTTGCTGGTAAGCGTTCCAAATAAAGAAGCCGATACCAACAATCCCCGACATCACAATTTCCGCTGCAATAATCGCCAGCCAAGCCAGCCCGATCGCAATTCTCAATCCGGTAAAGATGTAGGGAAGTGCCGACGGAAACAAAATATTCAAATAATACTCTTTCCGAGTCAGTTGCAGCACTTTCGCTACGTTGTTGTAATCGTCGGGAATTTGGCGGACACCTTCAGCGGTGTTGATCAAAATCGGCCAAACTGCGGTGATAAAAATCACGAACAAAGCAGCAGGTTCGTTTTGTTGGAGTGCAGCCAGGGCGATCGGCACCCAAGCCAGAGGCGCAACCATCCGCAAAAACTGAAAAATCGGGTCTAAAGCCTTGTTCAGCAACGGATTTGTACCGACCAAAACACCCCCAGCAATTCCCACCGCAGCGGCGAGAGTGTAGCCTTTTGCCACCCGTTCCAAACTAGCCATAGTTTGCCAAAACAAGCCGATTCCGTAGGTTTTGGAATTCATGAAAGGATACAGCAACAATACCCGCGTCCGTTCGTCAGTCCAAACGCTGGTCGGGCCCGGCAGTTTGATCAGTTGCGTGCTCGACAGGAATTGCCAAACTAACAGAAACCCCAAAACTCCTAAAATTGGCGGTAAAATATTTGGTGAATGCTTCTTCCAAAACTCGCCAAACGCTCCTTGCGCTGCGCCTCTGTCCCTTCGATTTGTACTTACAGCCATCCTATTAATCTCCTGTGTTTGCGCTATTTTTTTGACCGTAAAATTCGAGACTAAATTATGGGAAGTTAATACCCCATCAAACTTTTTTAAAGGTCAAACTCTTGAGGTAATCTTCTGGCTTTTCCGGGTTAAATTCTTTGCCATCAAAGAACTTTTCAATGCCACGAGACGTACTTTTGGGAATGTCAGCATCAGTAACTCCGGCCAATTTTGCTGCGGCTTTCCACAAATCTTCGCGGTTGACTTTGCCGATAATTGTCTTAGAATCTACCAAGGTGTTAGTTGGCAAGAAACCCCAGCGCACGCTTTCGGTTAAAAACCACAAATCGTGACTCTTATAAGGATAGGAAACGTTGCCGAGGTCGTCTTTCCAGTACAGCGGGCTCATTTTGAAATCGTCGATCTCTGGTTGGCCGTCACCCATCATGTACTTGCCCTGGTAGGGAGGTGTCAAAACTGCCGGAGGTACGTCAAAGTAGTTTCTGCCAGAAGTAATGGCAACTAATTCGGGGCGATTTTCTGGTTTGTCGCACCATTGCTGCGCTTCGATCAGTCCTGCTAGCATGGCTTCGCTGGCTTTGGGATGTTTGTCTACCCAGTCGCTGCGCATAGCTAGATACTCTTCGGGGTGATCTTTCCAGATTTGGGCTGTGAGGGCGGACATGAAGCCGATGTCCTCTTGGACGATCCGCAGGGGCCAGGGGTCGCCGGTACTGAAACCGTCCATGCTGCCGGTTTTCATGTTGGCTACGGTTTGGGCTGACGGTACTGTTAGCAACTCGGCTTCTGTGTCGGGATCGATGCCGTTAGCTGCTAGCCAGTAGCGAATCCAAAAATCTTGGTTGGCCTTGGGAAAGGTGTAGGCTGCTTTGAAGGGCGTGCCTGCTTTTTTGAGGCCTTTCATGTAGTCTTGGGCCGCTTGGTCTAGTTTGAGCCCGATGCCTTTGCCTTTGTGTTTTCCGGCGATCGCAATTCCATTTCCCTGAGTGTTCAACTGGGCTAGAACATACATCGGAATTTTGACGCTACCTTTGGTGATCAGACCTTCACTAATTTGATAAGGCATGGGCATTTGCCACTGGCCTCCATCAATACCGCCGCCGGCAGATCCGATTTCTAAGTTGTCTCTAGCCGAACCCCAGTTGGCTTGTTTGGCGACTTCCACTTCGGTCATACCATACTTGGCAAAAAAGCCTTTTTCTTTGGCAATAATTAAAGCTGCTGCTTCGACGATCGGGATATATCCCAAGATAACTTTTGTAGTTTCGATGCCCTCTACTCTTTTTTCGTTGGCAACAGCAACTGCTGATGTGGCCGCAGGTACTGTCCCGCTACCGGCATTAGTGCTGCCGCCGGCACCTGCTGTAGCACCGGGTTCTGGGGGATTTCCCAAACAGCCTTTGAGGAGTATTGTACTGACGGCAGATGCACCTGCGGTAACAATAAATTTACGCCGGGAAAATTGCTCTGAAAATTTTGTCATAGCCTAACTTCGCTCCTATTCATAAATCTTCTGTAACGACATCACTGAAGTTTATCAAAGCGCTTTTTTGCTGTTTGCTAAAGGCCAATTAGCGAACTATTTTGAGCGCACGGAAAGCAGGAGGGATCGAAAGATTTATTGCTAGCATAAGTCTTTCAAATATCCCTGCTGATTTTACACTTTTGATTAACTTGATATTGCGATCGACCAAGTTGTGTTAACTCGCCAACAGCGAGCTCCACGTTTTCTTGGCTTAATCATTCAGTTTACCGTACTCTTGCTGTAATTATAAAACAAATATTAAATTTAACTGATAAGTATATGTTGTAGAATGTTGCGTTTTATTAAGTAGTGCTTGGTGTTGCTTGATTCTTTCACCGCTCGCCAAGATTTCACCAAAAGCTTGAGGTGTAAGCTTTTGGGCATTTTTCCCCCTGCAAGCATTCTCATTTTTTTGAATGAGTGTACAAATATCATTCTTTGAGTATATTGACAATAATTACATAAAATGTTAAAAAGCGGGTGGAGAATCTCCCGATCGAGCGATCGCTCGTGGAGGCACACTTATATGATAAAAAAATAAAGTTTTTAATGTTTTGCTGAGAGACAGGTTCCCTGCAAAACACTCAAAACTGACGATTGTCAAGTATTTAATTGTCTGTGGGAGGGATCGAAAACAGAAACAGTCCTGCACCCATCAATACCAAAGAAACCGGGTTTTTCACCGATGTTAAAGGCTACAATCCAATATTTGCTTAAAAAACCCGGTTTCTGCGTCCACGACTAAGAAATAAAATATCGATCGACTCCTGAATGCCGAATCCTATTAATTAGGCGGATCAAAACGGTTGACAGAAAGCGCAACACCGATCGCAGGTAGCGCGATAACGAAGCAAATCAGCCACTGACTGAGATTCATCGGAGCCGTCTGGAATATTTGATTGATAAACGGAGAATTAGCAAAAATCACCTGCAAAATCACAGCCGCAGCAATGCTCGCAGCCAGGGCAGGAGCGCCGCTAAATTTTTCCTTCGAGCCGTTAAATTTAGCCATCAAAGAAGGTAGCAACTGGCTGAGACTCAACAGGTAAAAAATTCTCGCCATTACCAAAGCTTGAATTGCCATTGTCCGGGCTAGCGGCAAAGTTCCCCAATCCGATTGGCGCACCCATTCAAACATTCCGAAAATTATCGTCCAGTTGTACAAAGAAATTGCCAAGATTCGTTTGATCCGACTTTCAGTCAGGAAAGGTTCGTTAACTGGCCGCGGCTGCTGTTGCATCACCCCCGGAGACTTGGGTTCAAAAGCGAGCGGTACAGTCATGGTGATTGAGTTGAGCATATTCAACCAGAGGATTTGCAGCGACAAAATCGGCAAATCTCGGCCGAGGAGGGTGCTGAGCAAAATTGTCATCGATTCTCCGCCGTTGACGGGGAGAATGAAGCTGATGGATTTAAGCAGGTTTTTGTAGACCGACTCCCAGACTATCTTTGAATGGGTTTTGATTTCCATCTATTTTACAAAAAATGTGTCTGTTTTGGCGATCGATTTGGGATTTTTTTGCGGTTCTAAATCTTTTTTGGGGAGTTTGTAGAACTGGTAAAAAGAGTTACTAGACTGCTTGACAGATGGCAAATTTTAAGGGAGCATTTCTTTTTTGCAAAAAGCATTTTTTTTACAGTGCGAGCGTCTCCGCTCGCTTGGTTCTATAAGCAAGCCAGCGGGGATGCTCCCACTATTTAAAGTGTTGTTTATTTTACAGTTTCCCGGCAATTTTCCCACTTTGCGACTGCGCCACGGACGATCGAACCCACAGCGTGTTAAAACCTAGTTAAGCAACAAAATTTTGAGCTCATGGAAATAGTGGTGACACTGGTGTTGGGTTCGGTGCTGTTTGTCTGGGGAATGCGATTCGGGAAGGTGTTAGTTCGCTCTGGAGTGACGGCTAACGATTTGTTTAAGGGGCATAATTCGATCGCCCTGCTGTTTTTGGGTTTGTATGTTGGGTTGCTGCTGCTGGCTTTAAATCTGCCGCAAATCCCAGCTTTGCCGATCGAGTGGCGCGTGCACGGAATGCGAGTTACTTGGACTTTGCTCAGGGTGATGTTGATGGGAGTTTGTGGTATTGGGTTTAGTATAAGTTGGTTGACGGCGCGATCGCAAGTAGTTGCAGTCATCTTAATTTGCTTGCTGGGATTGGGCGGATTTACCAGCGCTGAAGCCTATTTTATGGCGCCAATTTATGATGATTTAGTGGACAACTTGCAACCAAACGGTGTGTTTCGGCAAACATCTAACAGCAGTTGTGCACCGGCGGCGCTAGCAACCGTGTTGAGGCGTTGGGGAATCGAGGCGACGGAATCGAGTGTGGCGCGTTTGGCGGGTACGAGTCGCTTGGGTACTTCGATGCCACAGTTGATTGTAGCAGCGAGGGGGTTGGGTGTAAATGCGATCGAACTAGCGCCCAGTTGGGAGCAAATTCAGCAAATTAATCGCCCCGGAGTGCTAGCAGTTTGGCTGTTTGACGGCCCTCGAAAGTTGCCGCACGCCGTGGCTTTGCTGGGAATGAATGACAGTGTAGCAGCCATTGGAGATCCGGCGCGGGGCAGGGTTTTCTATTTAGACAGGGCAACTTTTGCGAAGGTTTGGCGGGAGGAATATGTGCCGATTTTTCGTTCTGCGGATATCTTGTTAAGTGACAAACAGGCGATCGATTATTTGACTAAATTAGGATATAATAGCGGCAATTTAAAAGCAGACATTAAGCGATTTAAAACCGATAAAAAAATGAAAGTCAGCGGCAAATTAGATAGGATGACTGAATTAATGTTGAGCGGCCCTTTTTTGGAAGGCGTACCGAGATTGGATGGGAAATAGATCAAGCTGTAGGGTGTGTCGCCCTGGACAATTTCCAATAAAAATCGACAATCTCCTGGCGACGCACCTTATACAATAGTTACGCTTAGATTCGCTAGCAAATAGTTATTAGAAGAATTAATGAACCGCAGAGAACACAAAGAACACAGAGGAAGAGAAAAAGAGAGACTTTTTTCGGTTAGTTAGAGCCGATTACTCAATTAATAAAGACTGGCGCAAAGCTGCAATGACATCCTCGGCTGACTGCTGTCGAAATTTGCCTGTACGAAAATCAGCAAAGGTTTTTTGGGAATCCGCAGCTATTTCTACACGGCGATTTTCGCGGTGACAGTTTGGGAGAATTTTAATCAACATTTGCTGCTGTTCGTAGGTTAGGTTTAAAATGGCAAACATCACAGATAGGACTGCGATCGCTCAATTCTCAATAGCTCAGGGCATGAAAACCCTTCTTGCACCCATGTAGTTCAGGACTTAGGAATAGATTCTCTCAAACCCCTTAAAATAGGATCACAGTTATCTATGAATGCTATAATAGCTAAAATTCTGCCAAGGATGCCTAAGTCCTATATAAGTTGACTAAAACAGAGCGTGACTAATCAAACCTTCTCCAACGGCTACGCATTACTTATTGGCATCGGTGCTGATCTACCCGTCACCGTCAAAGATGCCACTGCTCTATATAATGTGCTGATCGACCCCAGTCGCGCTGCTTACTCAACAGAACAAATTGCCCTCCTAACCGAAACTTCTGCCACTCGGCAGCAAATTCTTGCTACATTCGACAGGCTGATTGAACAAGTTAGTCACAATCCGGAGGCGACTGTAATTGTGTATTATTCCGGTCATGGGGGACAAATAAAGAGTTTAGATGGCTCATCTGAGTATTTTCTAGTACCCTATGGCTTTAACAGTAGCAAAATAGCAGATACAGCTATATCAGGTAGAGAGTTTACTGAGAAGATTGAGGCGATTAAAGCTCGTAAGCTTGTTGTTCTCCTAGATTGCTGTCACGCTGGAGGTGTTCCTGCACAGAAGGAAGTTGATAAAAGTTTTACCAAGTCGCCGGTGCCACCTGACCTGTTGAATGTATTGGGATCTGGCAGTGGTAGGGTAGTAGTTGCTTCATCAAGAGAAGACGAGTATTCCTATACAGGTAATCCTTATAGTGCTTTTACTGCTTGTCTACTGGAAGCATTACAAGGCAAGGCAGCCGTCAATAAAGATAGTTATGCTCGCATTCTTGATGTCCTAATTTACCTATTTGACCAAGTACCTAAGCGAGCATCCGGCCCTCAACATCCGTTCGTAAATAAAGTTTTAGACTTAGGTGATAACTTTCCCCTCTGCTACTATTCAGGCGGCAGTAAGTTTCTACCAGGCGAATCGCCTTCTCTTGAGTTTACTCCTGCACCAACAAGCCTAAATTCTGGACAAAGACGGCGAATGGAACAGAAGCGAGATGGCTTGCAAGGTGAGTGGAACTTACGGAGCGAGAAGGTAAAACGGATGCGGGCGGACTTTGCGATTGAAACTGCGACAGCAGTTAAGTTCCAAGTGGAACAGCAACTGTTAGAAGAAGAGGCTAGATTAGCTCATTTAGGAGATGAAATTGATGCTGTTGAGCAAGCACTCTTGTAAATATGATACTGACGCAGCAGCATCCAGCCAACGTTTTTTGTCAGAAGCTTTATCTCATGTGTTTTTGATCACCGCTGTATATAAAGCTTAAAGCTAGCCTGTTTTTTAGTTATTTATCAAAAAATATGAACGATCTCAAAATAGCCTTTATTTCCAGTCATCGCTTTGAAGATGGTGCAGCGATTCGAGGCGCGGTACTTGTGGCTGATTGTGAGACAAAGCCATTGGAGTTTCGAGTCACGGCTACAGTGCGCCCTACTCTGTTCCAGAAAACCTTATACGGGAAATTACTGGATGAGCATATTCTCGTAGAACTTATAGCAGTTCCCTTACTGGAGCAACTTAAGGAAAAGCCTCAAATCCTATTAGTACGTGACCCACTTTTTCTGGGAATTAGCACGAAACAGACGATTCCAACTGTTTTGATTTTGAAAGAAGATGAGCTGGAATTTGGCAAAAACAATCCAACGGAACAATTAGATTCTGTTTCAGGTCATCCTCCTCTTATCCTGAAAACTACAGATAAGTTTAGCAAAGAGCTAAGCAGCATACGAGAGCAACTGGAGTCAATATATTCTCGTAGAGATCTACTAGAGCCATTTTCCCGTAATGCCATAGCGTGTCAGGAAGTGCATAATCAGAAGCTTGGAGAGTAATCCCTATGCTACTGATACGAAGTATTTCAAAACATATAACCAAGACAACATCTGGAGTTAAAAAACCTACTTGCTATCTGATAAAAGAATGGGTAATGGATCTACCGGAGACTCGCACGCAAAGTTTTCGGATAACTATTCCCCAGATTTCAGATAATTTGTGCCTAATTATTTCAAAAGTAAAAATTTCTGAAAATCTTTTGCCTGTTTTTCCATCAGTCTTTGAAATAAGTGAGCCACTTCAGACTCCTAGCAACTTTGAGATTGCCGAAAGTTTATTTATTCCTCGTTCCAATACTTTCGATCGCACAGATTTATTTAGTGTTAAAAATTGGACATCTACCAACTTAGTAGAATTCATTCCTCAACCAGACAGTTTTGAATATAATTACCCAATTAATCAGACATCCATTTCAGGAAACTTATTTCAACCCCTAGAAGCAGAAAAACCAAAAGGAAAAGCATTTGAAGACGAGACTCAACAGCTTAGAAGAAATCTTTCAAATCTTGGAGATGATGAAAAACTTCGTTTAATCGAGCAGGCTCAAAAAGACTATTCTCTGACCAAACAGGTAGATGTTTGGGATTTATTAAAGCCCTTACTACAACCACCTTTATTATTTAATTTTCCTGGTGAGCTTGATTTATATCAACCTTTACGAGGATATCAACAGGAAGGAATTGGCTGGTTAGTAGATAAATCATCAGCCTTACTAGCGGACGAAATGGGCACTGGTAAAACCGTGCAGACAGTAAATGCAATACGTCTTCTTTTCAGGACAGGAAAAATTAAATCTGCATTAATTGTTTGCCCTCCTGCCGTAATTGGTAGCGTTGCAATAAGCATTGAAACTGAAAAACCCGAAGGATGGATAGGACATTTATACCTTTGGGCGCCAGAACTTTTGACAACGGTTATTAGAGGCAGTAAGCAACACCGAAAACTAGCTTGGGAAACTCCTGTTCATGTGTATATTACAACCTATGATACTATCCGTAATGATTTATCCGATGGTTTATTAACTGATTCAAATAAATTTGATTTTGTTGCTTTAGATGAAGCGCAGAATGTAAAAAATAAAAATTCTGGGCGTTCTAAAGCAGTTCGTCAATTACAAGCCCAATATCGATGGGCATTAACTGGTACACCAATTGAAAATAGTGTTGAAGATGTTAAATCACTTTTTGAATTTCTTGAACCCGGCTTTTTTCAATCTAGTGTTAATTATTCAAATCAAGAAATAAAAGACACCATAAAGCCTTATATGCTTCGCCGATTAAAGCAGGATGTCTTAAAGGATTTGCCTGATAAAAATCATCAAGAAAAATGGTTGGATTTAGATGCAGAACAACGTAAGGCTTACAATAATGCTCTGAATGCAGGTCGTCTAGATATTAAAAATTCTTTGGGTAACAACAGTCAAGTTCAAACTCACATTTTTGCGCTTATAGCAAAGTTGAAGCAGATTTGTAATTTTGCTGAAGGGAAAGATGAAAGTCCAAAGACGGAACAATTAATTGAATATCTTGAAATAATAGTAGCTAATAATCAGAAGGTACTTATCTTTTCTCAGTATGTTGAAGAAGGGGTTGATAAACTAGCAAAAATATTAGACAAACAAGGGATTCGCTTTGTTTTGTATAAAGGTGGAGGCGTTGCTGAATCAAGGTATGGATGCCCCAGGAATGGGAATATCGTCAAATTTCAAGTAATGTATTAATAACTTA
>NZ_JAUBVR010000102.1:0-16471 GCF_036705955.1 Microcoleus sp. A6-C6
GACTGAAGTCCCCGCCCGCTTTCATCGAGCGCACTAAAGTCACGCTCGCTTTCCGCATTCCGCTAGTTTTTTTGTAAAACTACAGATGATCCCCGATAGTATTTCGGAAAAAAAACAAAGATGATGACAGCCGTGGGTAAGTTTTATTGTATTTTAGACTCGATTTGTACTCAATCGCTTTCAAATAATTATTAAATCATCTGCGTCCATCTGTGTCTGTACTGGGGAAACCTGCGGTTAAAAGCTAGATCGAAATTTATACAAACTCAAGTCTTGTGTTTCATTGATTTACTGATTGATTAAGACTTCCTGAAAAAACAGAAAACCCATAAACCCGACTTTGTAAATAAGTGGGAGAGCAAAATCGCCAATCGATAGTTCTCACTTTAATCTAAAATAACTTATGTTCCCCTCAATCGAAAATCCCCAATCTAAAATCGCTAATCGATCGCTCTCGCTTTAATCTAAAATAATTTCTACTCCCTCAATCCAAAATCTAAAATCCAAAATCTAAAATCGAAATGACCCATTCCACCGATATAGTCACCCTCGCCCGCTGGATGGCCGCCGACTTCAGCAATCAAGCCCAAGCCTTTGAAAATCCGCCTTTTTTCGCCCACATCCGCGTCTGTATGAGACCATTACCCGTGGAGATATTGGACGGAGTAAGTCTTTATCTAGAACAAGCCTACGACATCGAACTCAACTCTCCGTACCGAGTGCGAGTGTTAAAATTAGTCCCGGCGGACGATCGCATCGACATCGAAAATTATGCGATCGAAAACGAAGCACAATTCTACGGCGCATCCCGCGAACCCCAACGGCTGCAAGAAATCAAAACAGCACAACTGAAACTGCTCCCCGGATGCACCTTTTTTACCCACTGGACGGGCAACAGCTTTAAAGGTCGCGTCGAACCAGGAAAAGGCTGTGCCGTAGTCAGAAAGGGCAAAAAAACCTATCTAGACAGCGAATTCGAGATTGATGGTAACAAATTTGTCAGCCACGATCGCGGACGCGACCCAGAAACCGATGCCCACGTCTGGGGAGCTCAAGCCGGCCCCTTTGAATTCACCCGCTGGGCCAGCTTCGCCGACGAAATTCAGGTTTAATGCAAAAAAAACTGAGTCCATCCTGGGCGAACACGCTTGCAGATTAAAGGTTCACAATGCACCATTACCTGGTACATTAACCCAGTATTGGCAAGCAAGATTCACCGTTGTTTTATGAAAGTCCTGGTTATTGGTGGCGATGGCTATTGCGGTTGGGCAACCGCACTCTACCTGTCTCAAAAAGGTCACGAAGTTGGCATCCTCGACAGCTTCGTGCGGCGGCACTGGGATCTGGAACTGTGCAGCGACACCCTCACTCCCATTGCACCGATTCAGCAACGACTCCAGCGATGGCAAGATTTAACGGGTAAGTCGATCGACTTGTTCGTCGGTGACATCACTAACTACGATTTTCTCAGCAAAAGCATGAGAAAATTTGCACCAGAGGCGATCGTCCATTTTGGCGAACAGCGATCGGCCCCTTTCTCCATGATCGATCGCGAACACGCAGTCCTCACCCAAGTCAATAACGTAGTTGGGACATTAAATCTGCTGTACGCCATCCGCGAAGACTTCCCCGACTGTCACCTGGTGAAATTGGGGACAATGGGCGAATACGGCACCCCGAATATTGACATTGAAGAAGGCTACATTACGATCGAGCACAACGGCCGCAAAGATACACTACCCTATCCCAAACAACCGGGCAGTTTCTACCACCTGTCAAAAGTCCACGACTCCCACAACATCCATTTTGCGTGCAAAATCTGGGGTTTAAGAGCCACCGACTTAAATCAGGGCGTAGTCTACGGCGTGCTCACAGAAGAAACAGGCATGGACGAACTGTTAATCAACCGTTTGGACTACGACGGAGTATTCGGTACGGCATTGAACAGATTTTGCGTCCAAGCTGCGATCGGTCATCCTTTGACGGTTTACGGAACTGGCGGACAAACCCGCACCTTCTTGGACATTCGGGATACCGTGCGGTGCGTCGAATTGGCGATCGCCAACCCCGCCGCCGCCGGAGAATTCCGCGTCTTCAACCAATTCACCGAACAATTCAGCGTCGGCGACTTAGCCTCATTGGTGCAAAAAGCAGGCACGGCAATGGGATTAAAAGTAGAAATCAACCACCTCGAAAATCCCAGAGTCGAGAAAGAAGAACATTATTTCAATGCCAAAAACACCAGTTTGCTAGAACTAGGCTTGCAGCCGCACTATCTCTCAGATTCCCTGCTCGATTCTCTGTTGAATTTTGCTACAAAATATCAGCACCGCGTCGATAAAAACCAGATTTTGCCGAAGGTTTCTTGGCACAGGTAAATTTGGCTGTCTAGCTGCGGGAGAGAGTTTTTTTTAACGAACCGCGAAGGCGCGTTAGGCGAAGCCGCGCGTAAGCGCTAGGGCGTGAAGTAAGAGAAAAAAAGGGAAGAGAAGAACTGCTAGCTTGTTTGGGAATAAATATAGCAACCGCGCCCGATGGTTATGACGTTCTTAATTGCTGAAACATAAGCGGTCGATTTTTTCTTCCTTTTTCCTTCTTCCATCTTCCTTCTTCCATCCGTTACATCCGTTACAAAATCCGTTGCCGAACTTCTTCCTTCTATACCGTGAAAAGTCGAATTCTCATTTTGTTGCTTTTAGTTGTTGTGCCGGGATTTTTGGCTAGTGCAGTTTGTGCTTATTATTTGGTGCCGGAATGGGCTGCACTGACGGCGAGTTATCAAAATTACCGCCGTGTTAGCGAATCGCCGAATGCTACAGAAAAGGAAATCTTAATCGCCAAAACTGCACAGGAAATTCACCGAATTAACTGCTTTGCTGAAGGTGTGGGATTGCTTTTAGGTGGAATAATTGTATCAATTGGTATTCAGGGAATTTGTATTTTACCCCCAAAACCTATCGATCGCACTTAAAAATGAAAATTTAATAACTTAAGCGATTGCTCGTTACCAGGCTCTGCCTGGTAATGCAGATTCGGAGGCTCTGCCTTCTTTGATATCGCAACTTACAGGAGAGAAGACTGTATGAGGTGCTTAATTTATTAAGTTTTAGATCCTTAATTAAATAGTGAATCCTGTTACTAACCGCCAGATTTGCCAAAAAATGGAAATATCGATTCCCTCAATAATATATAAAGAATAACTACAGCCTTCTTCCTTCTTCCTTCTTCCCTCTTCCTTCTTCCTTCTTCCTTCTTCCCTCTTCCCTCTTCCTTCTTCCTTCTTCCTTCTTCCTTCTTCCTTCGTTTTATGAAAATTGCTCTGTTCACTGAAACTTTCCTGCCGAAAATAGACGGCATTGTCACTCGGCTGATTCACACTGTAGATCACTTGCAGCGATCGGGCGCACAAGTTCTGATCTTTTCTCCAGATTACGGGATTACAGAATACAAAGGCGCGCGAGTATACGGTGTGGAGGGTTTGCCTTTGCCCATGTACCCGGAACTGAAAATGGCGCTTCCCAGTCCGGCAATCGGCCAACAATTACAGCAGTTTGAACCGGATATTATTCACGTTGTCAATCCCGCTATTTTGGGATTAGGCGGTATATATTATGGCAAAAAGTTCAATATTCCGATTTTGGCTTCTTACCACACGCATTTGCCTAAATACTTGCACCATTACGGTTTTGGAATGCTTGAACCTTTGCTGTGGGAATTGCTCAAAGGCGCTCACAATCAAGCTGAATTGAATCTGTGTACTTCCACAGCAATGGTGGAGGAGTTGAGAAATCACGGCATTGAGCGAGTGGATTTGTGGCAGCGGGGCGTTGATACCGAAATGTTTGTCCCCGAATTGGCAAGTCCAGAAATGCGATCGCGCCTTTCTCAAAATAACCCAGACAGTCCCCTGCTGCTCTACGTCGGCCGCCTCGGTGCAGAAAAAGAAATCGAGTCGATCAAACCAGTCCTCGCAGCCATTCCCAACGCCCGCCTCGCCCTTGTGGGAGACGGCCCGCACCGACAAACCCTCGAACAATATTTTGTCGGCACCCCCACCAATTTTGTGGGCTACCTGAAGGGGCAAGAATTGGCTTCTGCTTACGCATCTGCTGATGCCTTCATTTTTCCCTCCCGCACCGAAACCCTGGGCTTAGTGCTTCTAGAAGCGATGGCTGCGGGGACGCCCGTAGTCGCGGCGCGCAGTGGCGGAATTCCCGATATTGTCACCGACGGTGTTAACGGATATTTATTCGACCCCGCCGACGAAGCCGGAGCTCTGGCTGCCACCCAGCGTCTGTTTGCGAATCCCGAAGAACGGGAAACCCTGCGCCAAAACGCTCGCCAAGAAGCTGAACGCTGGGGTTGGGCCGCCGCCACCTCACAACTGCGACGTTACTATCAATCGGTGATATTTGCTCAGTCCATGCCTTCTGCTGCCTAAATGCCGGGATGTCGTGCCTTTAAACAGCACTGACAGCTTCGCTGGTCTCGCGCGATACTTCGGTTTGTAGCGGGGATGGATGTCCTCAAAGACCGATCGAAATTTTTTGCTGCTTAGATTGCTGTAGCTATCGTGTTGTTGCGTTTACCATTAAACTTATGAGTAGCATTTGGAATGCTTCGCCCGTGACAAAATACCGCCATTCAGTAGACCGGATACGGTAGCCGAAGGCGCTAAAGCAGTCCGATTGCGTAGCAGCCTCCTGACATAGCGTCAAATCTACATTGCCCGCGATCGATCGCACCAGCCTGCAAATTAATTTTCAGGCGGGCAGTGTTCCGAACTCAAGTTCAGCTTTAATTCACGAACCAGGATCCGTATCGATGTTGTAAAAAAAACGATCGATCGAGCATATGTAAAAAGCAAACTGAAGTTGCGGCGAAAAAATAAACTCACGATCCCTCAAAGCTACAAGCAAGTACAGGCAATTCCTGCAAACAACTTAAAAGTTGGCACCGCCGCAGAATTTAGCACCGATCGACCAGCAGGTCTGTCAACCCTCTGAGCAAGCAGTTAATCATGACATTCTCCAATGCTGGTAGCGTTCTGGCTACACTGACTCAAGTAAATTTTATGGGGGCATTAACCTCGCGTGTTAAGAGCCTGCCAGTTCCTGAATTAGTGTGCCTGCTGGACTTTATCACGGCAGAATTTCAGCAATTTATCCGGGCGATGGACCTGATTAACAATGACGCACTCGAAACTCTCTTAGAGCAACTGTTAGATGCCTTCACTGTCAAAATTGGTCAAATTCTGCAAGCAGACCGGACAACAATTTTTTTGGTTGACCCCAGCAAAAATCAACTTTGGTACAAAACAGCCCACGCGCTCACGGGCGAAGATGTAGAAGTTCGCTTGCCGATGGATGCAGGCATTTTAGGCTACGTAGCAACTACTGGAAAATCGATAAATGTCGCGGAAGCTCGATCGCACGAGCATTTTAATTCCGAAGTAGACGAACCGCCGGAGTACCAAATCGAGACCATGCTCTGTATGCCGATTTTTAGCAGCAAGAGCCAAAACGAACCCGTAGCGGTGGTCAGACTGTTAAATAAAGCTGGCAATGCCCCCTTTACCGAGGAAGACGAACAGCAGTTTCAGGCTTTTGCAGATTCGATCGGGATTATTCTCGAAAGCTGTCAATCTTTCTACGTTGTCGCCCGCAATCAGCGAGGAGTGGCCGCGCTTTTGAGAGCAACCACAACTTTAGGTCAAAGTCTTGACTTAGAAACAACTTTGCGCGCAGTCATGGATCAAGCTCGCGACTTGATGCAGGCCGATCGCAGCACGCTATTTTTATTAAATCGGGAAACCAACGAACTCTGGACAAAAGTCGCCAAAGCCGACGGTAAAACCATCGTCGAAATTCGCATTCCTGCCAATAAAGGAATTGCCGGTTACGTGGCTTCGACCGGTCAACCCCTAAATATTACAGATGCTTACGACGATCCCCGCTTTGACCCATCTACAGACCAGCAAACCGGATACCGCACTCAGACTGTCTTGTGTATGCCGGTGCATAACGCTAAAGGTGAGCTGATCGGGGTAACTCAGCTAATTAATAAGAATCAAGGCACTTTCACTGCTTCCGACGAAGAGTTTTTGCGAGCGTTTAATTCCCAAGCTGGAATGGCGCTGCAAAATTCTCAACTGTTTCAAAACGTGATGGTGGAAAAGCAGTATCAAAAAGATATGCTGCAAAGTCTGTCAGATGCAGTGATTTCCACCGATTTGCAGGGGCGAATTGTCACGATTAACGAAGCAGCGCTGGAATTGTTGGGCTGTCCCCCAAATCAAACTAAAGGCAAACACCATCCCCAGATTTGGGAAGAAAAACTGATCGATCGCTATGTTTGGGAAGTTTTGCCGATCGATAATTTGCAATTTCGACTCGAAGATAGTCTCAACCATGCAGCCCGACATTACGTTCCCGAACAAAGTTTAACTGTGGGACTGTTGGTGGAAAAAACGTTTTGTTCCGCAGCATCCGCAGAAGAAACAGCAGAAGAAACAGCAGAAGAAATTTATATTTTGGCCGTGCCCGATCGCACAGACCCGAATTTATATTACGCTTGGGGCGAAAACAGTGCCTGGACAGAAGAAGTAGCGCGGGCAGAATTAGCTAATTCCCAATCTTTATTTTCGCTGCCGAATTCTGCCCGGTATCACCCTTATTGTCCGCTACCAATCCAGAAATCTCAAATTAAAGTAATTGAACGCAGTTTGAATTTAACTGTCAACCCCTTAATCAATCCAGAAGGCGGCGTGCGCGGCGGTTTAGTGGTACTCGAAGACATCAGCCGCGAAAAGCGGATGAAAAATACGATGTACCGCTACCTGACTCCCGGAGTCGTAGATAAAGTCATGGCCTTGGGCGAAGGGGCCCTGATGGTGGGCGAACGCAAAGACGTTACTATTTTATTTTCGGACATTCGCGGCTACACCACCCTCACCGAAAATCTGGGAGCATCGGAGGTGGTATCCCTGCTAAACGAGTATTTTGAGACGATGGTGGAGGCCGTTTTCCATTACGAAGGTACTTTAGACAAGTTTATCGGCGATGCTTTAATGGCCGTGTTCGGCGCGCCCCTGCCACTCAATCCCCCGGAAAGTCACGGTTGGATGGCGGTGCAGTCGGCTTTAGATATGCGCCGGCGTTTGAAAGAGTTTAATGATTCTCGCCCCGGCAAAGATCCGTTTCGCTTCGGAATTGGGATTAGTTCTGGAGAGGTGGTTTCGGGCAATATTGGTTCGGAAAAACGGATGGATTACACGGTAATCGGCGATGCGGTGAATTTGAGTTCGCGCTTGGAACAGCTTACAAAAGAGTACGGCTGCGATATCATTTTGAGCGAGTTTACCTACAATTTATGCCGCGAAGGAATTTGGGTGCGAGAGTTGGACAAGGTGCGGGTTAAGGGCAAAAATCAACCGATCGGCATTTACGAGTTGCTGCAAAATAGTTCCGATCCCCTTGATGGAGAAACCGAAAGGTTTTTGGAACTTTACAGTAAAGGTCGGGATGCTTATATCAAGAGAAATTTTCAGAAAGCTATTAGTTGTTTTGAGGCGGCTTTAGCGATGCGACCGAGCGATCGACCGGTGGAAGTTCACCTACAGCGAACACTCAGCTATTTGGAAGTACCCCCGCCCGACGATTGGGACGGCGTTCATACTATGACGACCAAATAGCATATTTTATCACATATAAGTGCCCCAAAATAAAAAGATTGGATAAAGTTTTGAGATCTTCCTTATGACAGAGTTAACAAGTAGAAAAATGTGAAAACATAAATCGAATGCCCGATTAAAGTTAGTATTTATTTCCACGCCAACAATTAAATGAACTATTTATCTGTTCCGAATGCCACAAAAGCCGATCGCATTCTGGTTGTAGATGACGCACCAGATAATGTTTTGTTGGTGCAGACAATCCTGGAAGAAGAAGGTTACGAAATTAGCACGGCCGAGAACGGCTTTTCGGCCTTAAGCCAAATTGACAAATCAACCCCCGATTTGGTACTGCTAGACGTAATGATGCCGGGAATGGACGGTTACGAAGTCACCCAGCGAATGCGACAAAATAAGGAATTGCCCTTTATCCCGATTTTGCTGATCACAGCTCACGACAGCGCCAGCGTAGTCCAGGGACTGGATATGGGTGCAGACGATTTCATCCGCAAACCCGTAGAAATGGACGAACTGCTGGCGAGGGTGCGATCGCTCCTGCGCCTAAAACACAGCGTAGACGAGCGCAATTCGATCGCCCTCCAGCGCGAAGATTTTGTCTCGCGACTCGCCCACGACTTGCGGACGCCCCTGGTAGCAGCCGATCGAATGCTCACCTTAATGCAGCAGGGAGCTTTGGGAGAAATCTCGCTCCCCATGCGCGATGCTTTCGGGACAATGGTTCGCAGCAACAAAAACCTGATCGCGATGGTAAATATGTTGCTGGAAGTCTACCGCTACGAAGCAGGGCGCAAATCCCTAAGTTTCGCTCCCGTTGACTTGCGCCAGCTCATTCATGAGGTAGCCGAAGAACTCGCTCCCCTAGCCGATGCTAAAAATTTGTCGCTGAATTTAAACTTGACAGACAGTGCAGAAAGTGCTCCGATTGCCAAGTATCCGGGCGATCGTCTGGAGTTGCACCGCTTGCTGACAAACTTAATCGGAAATGCGATCAAATTCACCGACAGCGGCTCCATAGATGTCCGATTAAAAGCTGCCAATTCCCCTGCTTATACCAGCTTCAAAAACCAACCGCTGGCTTGGGTAATTATGGAAATCCAAGACACCGGCGCCGGCATTTCTCCCACAGAACAAGCCAAGTTATTTGAAAGGTTTGGATCGGGAACTCACAAGAAATCCAGCACAGGTTTGGGACTGCACCTCTGCCGCCAAATAGTCGAAGCTCACCGCGGCACGATCGAGGCAAAATCTGAGTTGGGTAAAGGCAGCTTGTTTACTATTTGCTTGCCTTGTTAAGCTGTTCTACATTTAAATTGTGTGTCAAAAGTCAATAAAATGCTTGTGGGATGGGCTTATAGCCCGTCCCGAATATGCAATTTAAATGCTCAACAGCTTAGATGGTGCGTCAGAATTTGATTGTCGGCGTTCATTAAAAATTACTAAACTGACGCACCCTACCGCTAACTTATGAGAACATGATTACAAAAATCGCTTTCGTGTCTTAAATTTATCTGCGTTTGTCTGCGTTTATCTGTCTTAAATCTGCGGTTTTGGTATTTATCAAAAATTTATGCAATTGCTCGTCTATTATCCTAGGAGCATATTAGATTATATAATTGGTTGGCAACCGAATTTATGGCAATATGTCTAACTGTCCAGTGTGCGGTGCTGATTACATAGAAGAAAAAGCAGAGTTGTGTTGCTCAATTTGTGGCTGGGATTTGACTCCCTACCCGCCGCGTGCTAAGCCTTCCAAAACTTATTTAAAACAAGAACAAGTTAGATTGCAATGGGCAAAACAAATGTGGGAATCGGCCCGCAATCAACAAAATTGGTCAGCCCGATTTGATGAGTTGCAACAGGAATTGCAGCAAGGCGCGATCGCCCGCACATACCTGCAATCGCAGTTAGAATGGGTTCTGTACCGCCTGGAACAACTAAACCCCGAATTCATAGCCAGCACTCTACTACGACTGGAAGAGAAAATAGGCGCCATACCTGACCAAACTCCTCCGATGTCTGAAGTTGGGATGGACTACCGACAACTGACAAAGCTGTTACAAATGCGAAAATGGCGCAAAGCTGACGAACATACTTGGGAAATTTTGCTACAGATAACTCTCCGAGAAGAGGAAGGGTGGCTAAGTGCGGCGGATATTGACAGTTTTCCTCTTACAGACCTTCGCACGATCGACCAACTTTGGCAACAATACAGCAGCGGGCGGTTCGGGTTGACAGTGCAGCAGCAGATTTGGGAAAGTACCGGGGGCAATTATACTGAATTGTGCGATCGAGTCGGCTGGCGAGTTAAGGAAAATTGGAAATATTACAACGAGCTCTCATGGGGCGAAAATGCTCCCCCTGGACACCTCCCTGTCACTGCATGGCGACGGCGCGCCTGTTATGGTGCCGGCACACTCACAGCAGCAGAGAATTTTGCCGGTATCGGTGCGAGACTTGCCACGGGCGATCGATAATCATCCAAAATAAAAAATTCAAAATCGACATTAACTGCTATAATCAAAACGGTTCAGCAACTGGGGCTGTGGCTCAGATGGATAGAGCAAGCGCCTCCTGAAGAATCGGGCACCCTGCGAGGAAACTCTGGGAGTGAATGTGGTCAAACTCAAGGAAGCCTAAGTCTGACGACAGATACGGTAATCTTGAGCCAAGCTTTATCTGAACATTGTTTAGGTAAGGAAGGTGCAGAGACTGGCTTTAGGAAGTAAACACAATAAAACCTCCTAAACATACGGCCGCCACCTAAAGGCTGCAAAGCCCACGGTGAAGGAATAGTCCGGAGAGTGGGGAAACTCACACAAATCTGAAGCGCTAGGTCGCCGGTTCGAACCCGGCCAGTCCCGTTAAAATCGAGAACCAATAAAAGCAGAGGGGCAAAGCCTAATTTTTGCCCTTTTGTTTTGTATATCCGCTAACGAATTCACCATTTTAAAATTTTTAATTCCTGTTAGTGGGCTGTACGTGCAGTATTTTTTGTTATGGTTCCTTTGTCAGCTATACAAAATTTTTATAGGGTTTAGATGTGGTTAAGAATCAATTCAAACACGCGGCGTTACAAGCGTTTGAGGAATTCACTCAATTTTTGGTTCCTAGTAGGGCTTTTGATGGCCTGTTGGTTTGGCTATCAGCAGGTTAAGAGCGAGTTTCAGACACCCCAAGCTTTGTTAGTTCTAGGTGGGGCTACGGAGCGAGAGGTGTTTGCTGCCAAATTTGCTGTTAAGCACCCTCAATTGCCGATTTGGGTGTCTTCTGGCAGCAATCCTGAGTTCGCGGAATGGGTGTTTTCAGAAGCGGGAATTAAGTCTGATCGCCTGCACTTAGACTACAGAGCGGTGGATACGGTAACAAATTTTACCACGCTGGTAGATGAATTGAAAGCTAAAGGGATTGAGAGCGTGTATCTGATCACTTCTGACGATCATATGCGGCGAGCTCAGATTATCGGCGAAATCGTGCTCGGCAGTCGAGGGATTAGTTTTAAGCCTGTGGCAGTTCCGTCTGGGCGAACCCCCGAACCGGTGCAAAAAGCTGTTCGCGACGGTGCTAGAGCTATTATGTGGCTGACAACTGGTTATACGGGTGCTGACTTTACCCATGCCAGAATTCAATAAACAAAGGGAAGAAGTCATTAGTCATTAGTCATTAGTCAGTAGTCAGTAGTCAGTAGTCATTAGTCATCAGGAGAAGGAAGCAACAAAAAGAAGAAAGCAACAGGAAGAAAATCTCATATTTGTGCAATTAAGAACGCCCTAAAGGTCGGGTGCGGTTGCGATAAAATCTTTTTCCCTTCCCCAAATTTTTAAAACTTGTATTTGATAGCGATTTCACAAACCGCGAAGAGGCTGATGACAAATCCGTCAGATAAGAAGATTAGTAGTTTAAAATCTGTAGGTGAACTTAAAGACCGAAAGTTAATGACAGACCAAATTCTGCCGCAAGTTCTGGAGCAAATTTTGAGTGACAGCAAGACTGCGGATGCTGTTTTTTCGGCCTTGGTGCCGGCTTTAGGCGAGGTGTTAAATTGCGATCGCGTTTTTCTCTACCTCCGCAATCCTGAAACCCAAACGGGCAGAACACCTTACTGCTGGTGTCGCAACTCGAACTATCCCGATGTTAGCGGTGCCCAGTGGAAAAAAGAACCGGAATCTTTAGGAGACGAAGACCCTTTGTTTGCTGCGGCTTTGCGCACTGAACCTTCAATTTTTGTGGAGGATGTTGAAACAGCAAATCCTGAAGTTGTTAACAAAGATTTTGAGGCAAAAGAGTTCGGACATCGTGCTTTGATTCACGCTCACCTTTGTGCTGACGGCTTGTTATGGGGGGTTTTGCAGCCTTGTATTTTCGATCGCCCCAGAGTTTGGACTGACTTCGATCGCCAAGTTATCGCAGCAGTTACAGAAAAAATTTCGCCCTTGGCTGTTGCTTTTGTTAGGGGCGATTCCCTAGGGGATAGCTTCGCTTCACGCACAACCGCCATAAAATAGGTTTGATCGTTCGGACTTTAGTCCTCAGAAAAGAAGGAGTGAAGTCCGAACGATAGAACCTGCGTAAGTTCTACAAAAACATCCTCCAAGCTGCATCAGCGGCCCAAATCGTGCATCGCATTAATCTCCGTTGCACATCTTTGAGTCAGCGCTTCCAACTCCTCGCGATCCGAGGAACCGGGCGCTTCAATTAAGTTACCAATTCGCACCGTCAGCGGCACCGGACGCGGCACTGCCGAACCTTTCGACGAAATTGCATGAGTTCCCCACAAACTCACAGGTAACAATGGCACTTTTGCCTTAGCAGCGATCAGCGCCGCCCCTAATTTCGGGTCAGTAATTCTGCCGTCGGGCGTGCGAGTTCCCTGCAAAAATACACCAGTCGCCCAGCCATTTTCCAAAGATTTGATAGCCGATCGAATTGCACTGCGATCGGCACTTTCTCGCTTCACAGGATAAGCGCCGTAAAGCGTAATTGCCTGCTTCAAAATTGGAACTTTAAATAACTCTTCCTTCGCCATAAATGCGACCGGTCGCCTCATGGAACTAGACAAAATCGGCGGATCAAAATCGCTGGCGTGATTGCTGACTATCACCACTGGCCCTTCTGCTGGAACATTTTCTGCACCGTAGATGCGGCCCCGAAAGTAAAGGTGCAGCATCGGGCTGACAATTGACCACTTGAATAAATAATAGAGAAGTAAACTCTCGACTGGTTCGCGACTTTTGCTCACGGAAAAACCTTAAATTTTAAACTACACCGAATATTAGCCTATCAGTTCAGCTCTGGAAAATTAACTAAGACTTATGAAAAAAACGCATAACGTAATGATGTAGGGTGCGTGGCGATCGCATAATTTCAAATAGTGGCGAAAATTCCCGCAGCGACGCACCCGCGAGACTTTAGGACTAACTAAGTTCTGTTAATTTCCGGCCAGCATCGTTTTTTTCCTTCATCGGAAGTCGCGTAGCCCAAGAAATCCTTAACCGCTTGGCTGGGGGGATTTTTGTCAGCGTAGTACAACTGCCGCTGATAGCGATAATTGGGGGCATCTGGCGTCGCACTGTCTATGGGGACAACTCGCACCCCGTACCAAACTCGCCATCTCAGAGCACTTGGTCTTTAAATGCTTGGTGAGTGCCACTAATTGCGGGTCTCTTAATGACTTTAATCGGGCCTGCCGGGCCGCCGACTTTTGACAAGTCTTGAGCAGTTTCCTTGAAGATATCTTGATTTTTACCAGAAAGAATTGGTTTAAAGCCTCTCCCTTTGAGGGAGAAATTAAAATCAGACTATTCATTGCTTCAATCCTCTTCCTGACCGGGAGAGGTAGCTGTCAACTGTCAACTGTCAACTGTCAACTGAAGCTTAGTCTACATCAGGATTTGCCGATCGAGATTTTCTACCTGTCTGGATTGTCGATCGCCAATTTGCACAACAAGCCATATTCGGATTTGCCTGTTGTGCCATTCATTTTTGGGCAATGTTCAAGCCAATTAACTCAATTTTAGGGCCGGCGGCTGAATCACCGTTTAACAAGAGATTAAGCAGGCAAATCGGCAAAACTACTAACATTTACCAGCGCTAAATTTGGACAAGTCCGTTTGATCAAACCAGTGAGCACTTTGCCTGGGCCAATTTCCACTACGCGATCGATTCCTTGTTGCGGCAATTGCAGGGAGATTTCTCGCCAGCGCACGCCTTTAGTCATTTGATAATTCAACCGCTGTTTTAAAGTAGCTGCGCTAGTAGTCGCTGTCGGTTCTGAGTTCGAGAGTACCAGCATTTTAGCATCGGAAAACCTTGCAGCCTTTAGGGCTAGTTGAAACTCTGCCGCCACTGATGCCATCAGCGGAGAGTGAAACGCACCGGAAACATTCAATTTAACGGCGCGTTTGACTTTAATTTTAGCCAGCAAATCTTCTACTGCTGTCGGCGTTCCAGAAATCACGACTTGTGCTTCGCTGTTGTCGTTTGCCAGTACCACATCTCGGCTGTACTGAATTTGCAGTTCTAATTCCTGCCTGTCGAACCCGATCAAAGCCACCATTTGCCCGCCAGAGGCAGTCTCCATCAGTTCGGCGCGGCGTTTTACTAAGCGCAATCCCGTTTCAAAGTCAAAGACACCTGCTGCGTACAGGGCAACGTATTCTCCTAAACTATGACCTGCAACTACTGTAGGTCGATCGCTCTTTTCTCGCATTAAGTCTGCCAAAATGCTTTCTACTACGAACAAGCAAGGCTGAGTGTAGAGAGTGCGAGCAAGTTTTTCTTCTTCTTTTTGGCAAACTTCCGAGACAGACCAACCCAAAATCTCTTTGGCTAGCTCAAATTTAGCTTTGGCTGTCGGCAAGTTTAATAAGTCTGCACCCATCCCGATCGCCTGGGAACCTTGTCCGGGAAATACCCATGCTGTTTTAGTCATTTTTCCGGTAATCTGCTATTTGGTGGTTGCTAATTTGTGATTGCAAAAATTCTTTGTTTCCCGCTTTTAAGTTCGGTGGCTGGTATCCGCTATCTTTTTGTTAACGAACTATCTACTCGCGACTCATAATCCTAACATATAAATGCGTTTTTTACGACGTTTATATTTTTTTAGGCTAATTTAATCAGTTGAATAGCCGTAGCCCGATTTTCAACCTTCGGGCCGGGGAAAGTCGATCGAACAATAGAGAATTTTTCATCTCAGGATGAGCCTGTCCAGAACTGCTGTCCTCCAGGTGCACCCCTCCGTGCGCACCTTACCCTATGTATGATGGCGTGCGTGTTAAAGGATTTTTATTTTTCAAGGGTTACACTCCCGACAATCACGCTTGGCAATTTGAAATATGCCAAATATTATACCAGTTCCCCAAAAAAATGAAACCGCCGGCCCGCGATCCCAACCCATAATTCATCAGTAATTCCCCAATCTAAAATCTCAAATCTAAAATCTAAAATCGTACTACCTTCCCCATTGAAAAATCGCCGCCCCCCAACTCAAACCTGCACCGAAACCAGCCGCAGCAATAGTATCACCAGATTTAACTTTACCCAGACGCACGGATTCGTCTAAGGCAAGCGGAATTGAAGCTGCTGAGGTATTGCCATAATTTGCCAAATTGCTGATTACTTTTTCCGGGGGAATTTTGAGCCTTTGGGCAACTGCGTCGAGAATCCGTTGATTGGCTTGATGCAACAGCAGCCAGTCAATTTCTGCGACGCTAATATTTGCCCGAAACATCGCTTTTTCTATGACTTCCGGCACTTTTCTCACGGCAAAGCGATAGATTTCTTGACCATTCATTGTGATCGGTTGAAATCCACCTTGTCCGATATTCACGCCCTCAATTAATTCTTTTGACTCGGCTTTGTAAGCCAAATTTAGAGACAAATTTTGCGTACCGTCACTGCGAATTTCAAATCCCAAAAAGCGATCGACTTCTGAAGCCTGCAATACCACCGCACCTGCACCGTCTCCAAATAAAATGCAAGTACCGCGATCCGACCAATTCACCCAGCGAGATAAAATATCTGCTCCGATCAGCAAAACATTTTGATAAACTCCTGTCCGAATGAACTGGGAGGCTGTAACTAAACCAAACACAAAGCCCGAACAAGCTGCTGTCAAATCAAAAGCCACAGCTTTTGTCGCGCCTAACTGATATTGAATTTTGCCGGCAGTGCCAAACAAGTCATCAGTGCTCGATGTAGCCAAAATAATCAAATCGATATCTGTTGGCGAAATTTCTGCCATTTCGATCGCCCTTCGGGATGCCTCGGACGCTAAATCGCACAAAGAAGTGCGATCGTCCGCCAGCCTGCGCGATCGAATACCCGTTCGCGCCCCAATCCACTCATCAGACGTTTCTACTATCTGACTCAAACCGTTATTATCAAGCGAAACCTGCGGTGTACAAGAACCGCTACCCGTGACGGCGATGCCGAACCCTGATTGCTGCAACATTCCTCTCCATTTATGAGCGTTCTGTCGAGAAATTAAAAATTAAAAACTACAAATTAAAATTCTTTTTAAACTGCTGAAATTACTTTTTTTTTAAGTAAAACAGAGTATTTAAGCTGACATTTTTAATTGGACATTTTCAATTTTTAATTTCTACTTACCAGAAAGAATTGGTTGAAAGCCGGAACCCTTGTAGGGAGAAAGTAAAAGAAGACTATTCATTACTCTAATCCTCTTCCTGACCGGGAGAGGTAGCTGTCAACTGTCAACTGTCAACTGTCAACTGTCAACTGTCAACTGTCAACTGTCAACTGTCAACTGTCAACTGTCAA
>NZ_JAUBVR010000103.1:0-16252 GCF_036705955.1 Microcoleus sp. A6-C6
TCCTTTCTCTTCGCTGTGCTTATCTCAACGGTCAACTTTCAATTTGATGTATTTGCCAAAGTGAGATGCACCCTAATGCAGTCAACGATGCACCTGGGTTTGTCAAAGGGGGCGATCGCACTTTTAGCAGCAACTCCGGCGCGCAAACCATCCCCGGATGGGCGACGGCGATTTCTCCGGGCCCCGCCAACGAATCGGGACAAACTGTGGCTTTCCAAGTAGTCGGAAATGACAATGCTGCTTTGTTTAGCGTACCACCTGCGATCGACTCGGCGGGCACTCTAACCTTTACACCGGCGCCAGGGGCGATCGGCAGTGCTAATATCACTTTAAACCTGAAAGATAATGGCGGTATAGATAACGGTGGTGTCGATAGTTCGGCTAACCAAACTTTCAGGATAAACCTCAATAATCCAGGCACATTTAACTTCAGCAACGCCAATTATATCGTTAATGAAAATGGTAATTTTGCCACAATTACCGTTACTCGCACTGATTCTAGTAATGCGGCTGCTGCTGTAAATTATAGCACAAGTAATGGCACTGCTAATTTTGGAATCGACTATAACCAAACATCGGGAACCTTAAATTTTGAAATTGGTGAAACTGCTAAAAATTTCACCATTAAAATTGTAGATAATTCGGAAATAGAAGGCAATGAAACTGTTAATTTAATCCTGAACAATCCCACGAATGAAGCCGATTTAGGAGCGATTTCTAGTTCTGTTTTGACTATTGTAGATACCACTCCAATTCCGACTCCAATTCCGACTCCGACACCAATTCCGACACCGATTCCGACTCCGACTCCTGCGGAAACTCCAATTCCGACACCAACTCCAACTCCTGCGGAAACTCCGACGCCAATTCCAACTCCAACTCCTGCGGAAACTCCGACGCCAATTCCAACTCCAACTCCTGCGGAAACTCCGACGCCAATTCCGACTCCAACTCCTGCGGAAACTCCGACGGCGAAACCAGTTGCGACTCCGACTCCTGCGGAAACTCCGACACCAATTCCGACTCCGACTCCGACACCTGCGGAAACTCCGACGGCGAAACCAGTTGCGACTCTAACTCCTGCGGAAACTCCGACACCAATTCCGACTCCGACTCTAACTCCTGCGGAAACTCTGAAGGCGAAACCAGTTTCGACACCAACTCCTGCGGAAATTTCAATTCCGACACCAATTCCAACTCCAACTCCTGCGGAAATTTCAATTCCGACACCAATTTCGACTCCAACTCCTGCGGAAACTCCAATTCCAACGGCTAAACCTGGGGAAATTGCGATCGCAAATCCGAATTATGCGATCGCCCAAACCGAAACTTCCCAACCTGCGCTAATTCCTGCTGTTTCGGAAGACTGTATGTGCGATCGCATCAATTTACCCGATCGCGCTTCGATTCCCGCCCAAAATATCCCTGCAAACACCCTCAGCGGTACAGACAGCAGGGATTCCCTAACCGGCAGCAATATTAATGACAGCATCAACGGTTTTAACGGCAACGACTTGCTAATGGGCTTATTGGGTAGCGATAATATTTACGGTGGTTTTGCTAGCCCGGTTGCTGTGGGCGCGGATGTAGATAGCGACACCATATTTGGTAACGAAGATCATGACTACATCGTCGGGCACGCTGGGAATGATGTTATTTATGCCGGGAAAGATGACGATGTGGCGATCGCAGGCAAAGATGATGATATAGTTTGGGGCGATAAAGGCAACGATACCTTGCTTGGGGATGAAGGTGATGATACCTTACTTGGTGGTACTTCAGACTCGTCTGATGGTGATTTAACTGGACGAGATTTGCTTTTTGGCGATCGCGGCAACGACGTTTTGTACGGGCAAGAAAGCGCAGATACTCTTGCTGGCGGCGGTGACAATGATACTATCCACGGCGGCAAAGATCACGATCTAATTTGTGGCGATTATGGCAACGATCGCCTGTTTGGAGATTTGGGAAGTGACACGATCTGCGGCGGCGAAGGCGATGATACAATTTTCGGAGATATTGACAATATTGCGACGGATGCTAGCAGTCAAAAAGATTATTTGTGCGGCGGTAACGGTAACGATCTAATTTTTGGCGGTGGAGATACGGATCAATTGTGCGGCGGTGAGGGTAACGATACTCTGTGGGGCGGTAACGGTGATGATACTTTGATTGGGGGAAGCGGGCGCGATTACTTTTGCTTGACTGCGGCGGAAGGTGGCGATGTTATTGTTGATTTTAGGCAAGGTGAGGATTTATTGGTTTTGATGGGAGGCTTAAAGGGCGATCGCATCAGCATAGTTCAAGAAAACACTACAACCTTAATCAAAATTGCCAACACAGATAAAATCTTAGCTACTCTCAACGGCGTACCAGCTAATCTCATCACTCAACAAGATTTTATCGTAATTGACTTTGGTTCGTAGTGAGGACTTTAGTCCTTCTTCACTTGCGTAAGCGATGTTATCATGAATTCACTCAGAGAGTTTCTAGAAAAACTGGGAGGAACGCCAAATGTTAGAAAAGCTTTTAAGTAACAGGAATTTGTCTCTAATTGCGAAGCGGTATGGTTGGCAGTGTATCGTCTTCAGCCTGTCTTTAATTCTAATTCTTAGCGGATGCAGATTGCCCCAGGCTGTCAGGCAGCAGACACCGACAGCAGACAGATTGCCTGCGTCGGTTGCCCAGCAAACACCGACAGCAAACTACAAAACTTTTACCGATTGGTGTGCCAATAAAGTTAATTTGAACCCAGAGGCTAGAATTACTGTTGATGCGTTGTTGAAGGAAGCTGGAACTAATGAGTGCCAACCAGCTAACCAGAAGCTTTCAAGTCTCCCTCAACTCTACCTCGCTGGCAATAAAATATCAGACATTACACCCCTAAAATCTCTGACCAACCTCACTTACCTGTACCTCGCTGGCAATAAAATATCAGACATTACACCCCTAAAATCTCTGACCAACCTAACTTTCCTTGAACTCTTACAAAATAAAATATCAGACATTACACCCCTAAAATCTCTGACTAAACTAACTGCTCTCAGTCTCAGTAGCAATGAAATATCAGACATTACACCCATAAAATCTCTGACTAAACTAACTGCTCTCAGTCTCAGCGTCACTAAAATATCAGACATTACACCGCTGAGATCTCTGACTAAACTAACTAAACTCGACCTCGGTGGCAAGGAAATATCAGACATTACACCCCTGACATCTCTGACTAAACTAACTGAGCTCGGTCTTAGTGGCAATGGAATATCAGACATTACACCCCTGACATCTCTGACTAAACTAACTTTCCTGAACCTCGGTGGCACTAAAATATCAGACATTACACCCCTAAAATCTCTGACTAAACTAACTGCTCTCGGTCTCAGCAGCAACGAAATATCAGACATTAAACCCCTGACATCTCTGACTAACCTAACTTCCCTCATCCTTAGCGGCACTAAAATATCAGACATTAAACCCCTGACATCTCTGACTAACCTAACTTATCTCGCTCTCACAAACAATCCAATATCAGACATTAAACCCCTGACATCTTTAACTAACCTAATTGAGCTCATTATTAGAGACACTAAAATATCAGACATTACACCCCTGACATCTCTGACTAAACTAACTAAACTCGACCTCGAAGACAATCCGATCGCAAATAAAACCTGCCCCCTCAAACCAGAGTCTATCTGTCAGTTTTAACGGCTGGGGAAGAGTGCGCCACGGAATTTTTAGCAGGAAGTACGATCGCACTTACACACAACCAATCCCTAAAAAGACCGTTTTGACAGTGATTCGCTGTGACTCGTTAACTCTGGTTTCAAGGAAATTGGCAAAAACACTAACACATCCAAATACCACCACCAGCGTTGAGGAGGAATAGCTTCAGCTTTTCTGATGTCAGCTAAATTGACAAAGCGCGACAACTCATGATAAAAATCATTTACATTTTCAATTAATTGGCGATCGCCCTTGGTGAGTAACGTCTTTTCGGCTTCACTCAAGTCAGATTCAATTTCTACGAGGCGATCGCGAATTTGAAGCATTTCCAAGTGTTCTGCACCGCTGACATCAGGAAACTCAACACTAACACAATAGTTTTTTAACACAGAATTCATAAGCAACCAGATTTATCCAACTGGTTCGCAATCAAGACTTCAGTCCTTCCTTAGCTTAACTCAAGAAAGGACTGAAGTCCGAACGATCGAACCTAATTCCCTATTTAAAACCAGTCAACACCCCATAAATTGCCCAAATCGCCATCGCCCGCAAATAGTGACTCGCCCGAAAAGTCCCGCCCGCCGTAATAGCTTCCGGCGTGCGAAACTGCAACCCATTCTCATAAATCTGCCTCACCACCGCATCAGTCAACTTAAACGCCTTATCCTCCATTCCCATCTGTACCAAAAAAGCCGCCAACCCAAAATTAATCCCCGTCCAAACTTCCAAAGGATGAGTCGCGTTCGGATTTTCCGGCGCACCGTTTAGCATTACTCCATTCGCCGCCCCAAACTCGCCGTCATTGAACTTTAAAAAACAAGATTTATACACAGTTTCTAAAGCGCTGACAGCACATTCTGGCGGCACAATATCCGGCAATCCTAACAATTTTGCGTAAAATTGACCGCACAATTGGTCTGCCATCACTACTTCCGAATTACTCTCGCTATCCAAACGGTAATATTGACCGTTCCACAGTTTTTCCTGATAGTTCGGTCTTGCTTGTAGCAGCCAACTGTGATATAATGCAATCTTTGCTTGGGGATTGGGAATTATTTCGGGTGCTGCATCTTCTAAGACTTCGCCGATCGCGATCGCAGCTTCCAGCGCCGCCAACCACAAACCCCCGCAATACGCACTAATCCCCCGCATTTGCCAATCATCAAACGTCTGATCCGGCGCACCCGAATTCTCAGGAATGCCGTCCCCATCCTCATCAAAAGTTTTTAGATAAGCCAAAGCCTCAACAATGGCAGGCCAACAATCTTGCAAAAACTCACAATCTGTGCTACCAGTCAACAGAAAATCCCGATAAACCTGCAACACAAAATCGCAAGGTAAATCCTTCCATAAATTGCAATCTTGATAGCTAGTATAATTCGTTTTCTCCCAAGGATGTTCGTTGGGAGCACCCAAATCGTGCGGTGTGGCACCGACAGCTTTTCTAATAGCCGCAGATTGATTCCAGCCAACAACTCGCGGAGTATCGTCTCCCGTCGAAATTGCCCTCGCAAAGGCAATCATTACCGACTTTTCCAATTCAGGCCACAGCATCAACAAAGCAAAAGAACCGTACAGTCGCACGTCTAAACTTTCGTACCAGCGGTAATCAATGCACTCCAAAACCCCAAATTGACCCTTGGGATCGCGTTCATCCGCCGCAGTCCAAAGAGTACCGCCGTCAGTCAAAATGTACAACTCATTAAACAGCGCCATTTTGAAACTGTCGGACAAATCTGTACGTTCTAAAATGGGTTTTTGCCAAGCTTCAATACTTTCGCGCCAAGTATCGGAATGCTTCATCGCGGTACGAATAATCGGCCAAACATTTTTGCCATTCCGTCCGAAGAAATCAGTATAGCGGCGGTAGTAAGAAACTCCCGATGCAAACTCAGTAACTGGCAAATCCCAAGCTAAAATAAAGGGAATTTTGCGAGTTTTGCCTGGTCTAATTGTAAAGCGAACTGCGATCGCACAAGCCAACCGTTCCCCTGCGGCGGCGGCTGTCTCATCTCTGTCATCCAACAAGAAACCTTCACTAGAAAAGTGTCGCCAAATATCCTCGCCATTCCCCACCGGATTCCAGCGAGTCTGATAGAATACTTCTACCGCCGGATTGGTAATAGTTGCGATCGCCCACTGTCCCTCCCCCTCTTGTGGCTGATCGTTAGCACTCAACCGCGCCATCACGCAACCAATTCGGTGAAAATCTTCCACAAACAAATTCAAATTTCCGGCACTTTCTCCCCACCGGGGTTGATAGTCATAAAATGGACTACCATCATCTCGCACCATGACTTCCGGCGACTTGTTAGCATTAGTAAACCAGCCGACAATATTCTCCCAAGTCAGCATGATGCTGAGAGTAATCGGCGCATCTGTAGGATTGTGCGCCACCCATTCAAACATCGCAACTGGGTAACTGGTTTCTTGATAATTATTCGGCAAAATTGGCGAAAATTGCTCGCAACTTAATTGAGCCTCAAACACATTTTCATAAACAAACCAACTACGCGGATACAAAGCATGATAAGTCCCAGAATTTGACTCTTCTCCCGTTATTTCTTCATCTTCCCTTCTTCCTTCTTCCTTCTTCCTTCTTCCTTCAAAAGGATACCATTTCCAACTAGATAAACTGCCATCTTGCGGAGGTTCAGTAGACAGTGCATAGGCTTGTTTCTTACCTTTTGTTTCTTCAAAAACGCTGAATTGACAAGCGGGTAAACTGCGAAAAATATGCTCGCCGCCGTCGATGTGCCAGAGGTTGAAGTCGCCACGGGGCGATCGCCCGATGCAGCCAGCCCCGAAGCCACCCAGAGGCATTCCGTGCCAGGGCCCGTCGTCGAGATTGCTTGCATAGCGGACTGTATAGGGATTCTCCCAACCGAGGCCGATGGGACGTTTCCAGGTATGCGGAGGGATGTTTGGGTTAGATGTGCGATCGTTATTCATGGGATTTATCTTAGCGCGCGATCGGGCTTAACAATCATTTTTTATTTAAGAAAACCGGGCGGTTGAAACCGCGTATATACAGACAAAACCCGACGGGAGTGGGTTGAAGAATACCGGGCAATTAAAATTATGTTATTTTCTTGAGTCCCTCTGAGCTCGGACTTCGTTTTTGTAGACGCGGTTTCAACCGCCGTCTCATCTAACGGGGCAGAATATCATCTAACCGCAGTTGCAAACTCTTTAATAGAGGAGAAACAATCGGTTCGCCCAAGCGAAATAGTTGCTTGGTATAATCTCGATCAATCAGTTCGCAAACCGTGACAGTAGGTTGTTTCGGTTTACCGATAAAAGCCACACCCCCCAATCCACGATAATCAACTATCCAATATTCTGGAATTCCTAAAAGAGCGTATTCTTCAACTTTTCGGGCATAATCTGTTTCCCAGTTAGTGCTGACAACTTCTACAACTAATTTAATCGATCGCCCTAACGTAATCACAGGTTCTCTTTCCCAAAGCGGTTCGCTGACAAGGGCGGTTTCATCTAACACGACAATATCGGGACGGCGCGCCGTAGCAGCGTCAGCAAATGGACGGATTAAACAAGTCCGGGGAATAAACCAAGGTAGTTTTTCGGCTGCGATCGCAATTCCGATTTGAGTAGCCAGTTTACCACTGACGGTTTCGTGGGGGCCTGTGGGTGACCTGTCAACTAATTCTCCGTCAGCGAACTCGTAGTGGCAGTTGTCACAATATCGATCGACAAATGTTTCAAATGTGAGAATTTTTGGCGCAGTGTAAGTCATGGGAAACTAATTGTTTTTTGCTAAAAATCCTATTCTATCAACGAACCAAATCCCAAATCAGAACCTTTCCCCGCGTGAACCAAAGCCAACTTTTCGTAACGCTTAGCGTGTTCCACCAACTCCTCAGATTCCTCCTCAGACAAGTCTCGCAGCCGCTTCGCAGGCACTCCCGCAACCAGCGTTCGAGGGGGAACGTCCTTCGTCACAACCGCCCCTGCACCGACGATCGAGCCTGTGCCCACTCTCACTCCGTCCAGGACGATCGCCCCAATCCCGATCAAACACCCCCGTTCAATGTAAGCTGAATGAATCACCGCTCGGTGTCCGACAGTCACAAAATCTTCCAAAATAGTCGGTTTTCCCGGATCGCCGTGCAGAATTGCTCCATCTTGGATATTGGTACTTTTGCCGATCGCAATTCGCTCTACATCCCCCCGCACCACCGCCCCGTACCAGATACTCGCGCCCGCAGCCACTTCTACCCTGCCGATGACAACAGCGCTAACAGCGACAAAAGCAGCTTGGGAGAGATCCGGCAATGGCCAATAGGCAGGATTTGCAGGCAAAGGTTCGTTGAGATTACTCATCTTTTTGGTCGATCGCGATACTTCTAGCAGATTAGCTGGTTGTTAATACGGGATATAATAAAACTATTTGCCACGTTTGCAGATAAATATGCTGGGACGCAAATAAATGATTGAATTTGCCTTGCAATACCCGATGTTTGGCCCGGAAATTCAGTGTCCCCACTGCCGCCAAACAATTCCGGCTTTAACGCTCACGGATACCTATTTGTGCGTGCGTCACGGGGCATTTGAGGCAGATCCAAAAACGGGGGAACTGGTTCATCTTCAGTCAGGGCGGCACTGGCGCCGCTGGGAGGATGAATGGTATCGCCAGCACACTCATCCGGACGGGATTCGGTTTGAAATTCACGAAGCGCTCGATCGACTTTATACTCAAGGCTATCGAGCAACTCGCGTGATCGTTGCTCAACGCTATCGGGACTTAATCAGCGCTTATTTGGAACGCAGCACGCCTTGGCGGGGCCAACCGGATTCGCCGCGTCCAAAGCTGTACGGTTTACCTGTGGATTTTAGCCCAGATCCCCAGGAGGAGCCTTGCTGGGAAGTGATTAATTTTGATTTGGAAAAAGAGCCGGGAGTTCCTACTAGATATCCCTATTTTCGGTTGTTTGAATAATCATTGGTCAGTAGTCAGTAGTCAGTTGTTATTGGTTATTTGTTATTGGTTATTTGTTATTTGTAGCAACTACCAACTACCAACTATCAACTATCAACTGCCAACTGCCAACTGTCAACTGTCAACTGCCAACTGTCAACTGTCAACTGTCAACTGCCAAATGCACCACGCCTCGATCCGCACTGCTAACATTCACCGGGCGATCGCCTTTTACGAACAGTTAGGATTTACTGTGAGCGATCGCTTTACCACAGGTTACACCTTAGCCTGTTGGATGGAAGGTCTTAACGGACGCATCGAACTAATCCAAATCCCGGAACCAAAACCCGCACCCGATGCTTTCGCAGACGAGCATTATGTGGGATATTATCATTTATCCTTCGATTTAACTGAGGCGACGACAGACTTACCTAGGTGGTTGCAGTCTCTCAAACAGCGGTTTGAGGAAGCTGCTAAAGACCAACCAAACCAATTTCAAGCTTTGAAAGTTTTATTAGAACCGACTCAACAGGCGATCGGGCAAAATGTTTACGAAGTAGCTTTTATTGCCGATACAGACGGATTACCCTTAGAATTTATCCGGCGGATGAATAGCTAATTAAGTCTGAGTTGAAACACTTCAGAAATCCCATCAGCGTGCATCTGTGTTCATCTGCTGATATCTGCGGTTAAAAAATCCGGCGTTGCTGATTTACAGTATGAAAGGCTAAATATGCCCGTCATAGAAACCAGTATTCACAAAGCGTTTGGATTTTCAACTTATTTTTTTCATACCCTGATTAAGCAACACCCAATTTATCTATTACAGCGATATGGTGCTAAATTCTGGATCAAGAATCAATCAAAAGGTTTGTTTTATCTGTGGCGCTGGTCACTCTGGCTCTACGCTTCTAGGACTTATACTGGGAAGTCATCAGGATTGTTTCTACTCGGGAGAGGCAAGGAAAGCCAGATTCATGCAAAATACAAACTACCCCATAAAAAGAACTTGCAACATTTGTGGTATCAATTGTCCAGTTTGGAAAGATTTTATTACTAGCACTCACCTAGACTTATACGAACAAATATCGCTCAAAACACAAAAGCCAATTGTAGTTGATTCTACAAAAAACACTTCTTGGCTAGAAGAACAAATAGCCACTATTCAAAAAACATCTTCCCAACCTTTTTTGATATTTATCCAAAGAGATGGGCGGGCAGTTATCAATTCCCGCACCAGAAAATATCCTCAAAAAAATGTCAAAGAAATAATTAATGATTGGAAGGAACTCATCAATGAAACCCAAGAATTGTACCGTCATTTTAATGGTAATAAAATTAAGATAAAATATGAACATCTTGCCACAAATGTAGAAAGTGTCATCAGAACGCTTTGCGATTTTTTGGAAATAGACTATCAACCCCAAATGGTTAAATATTACCAGCACGAACATCATCCAGTAGGAGGAAACAACGGAACGAAGTTTTTAATAGTAAAGGCTCAACACAAAAATACAGAAGAGTTTTTACCTAATGTATCAAAGGGTTGCTCAGATTATTACCAAAATCATGGTTTAGAAATTACTTTAGATTTGCGTTGGCGTCAAGAACTTGACCCTACTGTGGAGCGTTTATTTGAACAAATTGCCGATAAAGAAAACGAAGAATTGAAATGGGAGGTGTAGCATCGAACCAACTTTTGATATTTCTCAGACCTCTTCTCAACTCAAAATTGTTCGGAGTATTGTAAATTTGCTATGAAAATTCTGCTATTAAGCGTTCACCCTCCACAAGGAGGTGGCTCATAGCAATTCACTATTAATCTGCACTTAATAGACCTCTTGCAAAAATAATTAGGACGATGCTCAGAGCCCATCCCACAATTTTTTTTCTTTTGGGATTGGCTTCTAGCCCGTCCGAAAATTTGATTAAAAAGACTTATGCAAGAGGTCTAATATGTCGCTTGTTACATAACTTTTAAGAATTGGTACAAGTTCACACCATTATCATAAATTTACAGAAAAATCAAGCACTTGACTTCTGATTTTTCTGGTGATAGTATAATTTATCAGCTTTCCAAGTTAAAAACTCAGGCTTGGAATTAGAATACCATGAAAAAAATCGATTTAGTTTTTAGAACTGTTGGCGAAAGAACATCCCAAATAGCCCTAGACCTAGCCATCAAAAATATTCAGCCTCGTCAAGTTCATATTATTGAAAATGTTAAACCTTTTGCCCACGCTGTTCAGCAAATGCTGAAGATGAATTACGATTGTGATTTTGTTGTCTTCATGGATGCTGATTGTTTAATTATGGAGGATATGTCTCCTTTCCTTACCAGAAATAGTTTGCCATACGTAGACTGTTATGTTCTTGATAAATTCAGAGGTCATATTCATTGTGGTGTACATATTACTAGAATTGATGTAATCAGAGAAATGCAAGCAATTAAAGTACCTGATAATGATGCTAAATATGTGTTAAGACCTGAATCAAGAACTCGTGCACTGGCACTAAAAAAACTGAAGCTAAAAAAAGCATTTAAGAAATTTAACATTATCCATGACTTTTTTCAATTCTATCACCATATTTTTGCCAAATGTGCTTTGAGAGAACTGAGAAGTCGCCAAGATTATCATCAAGCTAAATTAACTATTTGTCAGGAAGATTGGGGAAGACAAGAAAAAGATTTAGATTTTTTGGTTGCTAAATTTGGTGTAGATTCTGCAAGAAAATATATTTCAAAGCAGGCAAGTCAGCCGGAAATTGCTAGGTTTATTGAGAATTTACCAAATATTGCTCTCCGCGAACTTAAGCAAATGAATATTTTGGAAAAAGCTCCTTTGACGTTAGCCGAAACTATAGAATTTTCTAGTAAAATTATTATTCAAAGACCCATGATAAGTAAAAAGATGAAAGTTTTTGGAATTGGCTTGAGTCGCACGGGAACTAAAAGCTTAACAATGGCATTAAATATGCTAGGGATTAATGTTGTTCATTATCCTGATGATGAGACAATTTTACAAGACCTGATGGCTGCTAAGTATGACTTTTCGATTCTCAATGATTATGATGGGATTACAGATATAACGGTAGCTCCTTTTTATTCTCAGTTAGATAAATTATTTCCTGATAGTAAGTTTATCTTAACCGTGCGTAATAAATCATGTTGGTTAAAGTCTTTAGAAGCTCACTGGTCAAAGAGGTCTGCGTTTGATTTCGATCCTAGTAATGAGACTAAGATGCAGATCAGAAGATTATTAAGAGCGGCTGTTTATGGTACTTATGCGTTTAATGAAGATAGAATGTCTTATGTTTATGATTTACATTATAGAAATGTGCTTGAATATTTTAAAGACCGTCCAGAATCTTTGTTAATTATTGATGTTTGTGATGGCGAAGGATGGGAAAAGCTCTGTCCATTTTTCAATTTACCTATATTAGAAGAACCTTTTCCTTGGATGAAGAAGAAAACGGTTTTGACCGAAATATTGTCAGGGGTGAAGTGATTTTGCTATATCGAACGCAGGAAAATCGAGATTGGTGCAAAGAAAGAGGAATTAGGATGAGTGGCGTTCCTCTAGGAAGACCCAAAAAATATTAGCAAGTCAAAGAAGAAACAAGCTCAGTCAGACGAGAGAATTCGTAACTCAATTGAAGGAAAATTTGGAGAAGCTAAAAGAAGATTCAGCCTTGGTAGAGTCATGGCTAAACTTTCTAATACTTCTGAAACAACCATCGCCATAACTTTTATGGTGATGAATCTTTCTGCCCTGGTACGGCAGGCTTTTTGACTTTTTTTTATGTCTATTTCACAACAAAAACCTTTTTTCATGTTTTCTGCCTGTGACGATTAGCACAGATTATGTTCTCTTAACAATACTTAAAAAAATGGGTAGACAGAAACCGGGTTTTTTCACCAAAATACTCGCCAAAAACCCTTAATCTCGCTGAAAAATCCGGTTTTTTGAGCTTTGTGTATCAGCCATCTAATTACTTCCCCGCAATTGAGAATAGTTATTATTATTAGTTAGTTGTAACAGTCACTACCAATTTAAGAATATTTTTCAGAAAAATAGCTAGACTTTGAGTTAAAAATCTAGTATATTGTCCTCTTGAACCATATAATGTGAACATCTATTCATACTATCAGGCGTAAGCAAAAACCCAGAAAACACCATGCAAAAAGCCAAATCAAGCGATTCCGGTTGCTGTAGTCACGACGCACACCACGAACACAGCCATGAGAATCATAACCATGACCATGACCACGACCACGGTCACGACCACGACCACGGTCACGACCACGGCAACGGAGATTTCAACCTCAAGCAAGAATTGATTCCTGTTATATCAGTTGTTTTACTATTTATCGGAGGTTTAATATTTGAAGAAAAACTGCACAACACGCCCTATTCTATAGCCGAATATCTGGTTTTCATCCCCGCCTATCTTTTGAGTGGATGGAATGTTTTAACCAGTGCCGGCCGCAACATTCTGCGAGGTCGAGTATTTGATGAAAATTTTTTAATGACTGTGGCAACACTGGGGGCTGTAGCCATTCACAAACTTCCAGAAGCAGTCGGCGTGATGTTGTTTTTCAAAATCGGAGAACTCTTCCAAGAATTTGCCGTAGGGCGATCGCGTCAATCGATCAAATCGCTCTTAGAGATCCGCCCAGACAGCGCCAACCTCAAAGAAAATGGTGACATCAAAAAAGTTTCGCCCGAAACCGTAGCCGTCGGCGAGATCATCCTTGTCAAACCAGGCGAAAAAATCCCCTTAGACGGTGAAATTATCGACGGCAATTCTCAAATTGACACGTCTGCACTAACTGGAGAATCAGTACCTCGAACAGTGAAAGTTGGAGAAACAGTTTTAGCAGGAACAATTAACCAGACAGGAGTTCTCACCGTCAAAGTTACCAAAATATTCGGTGAATCTTCAATCTCCCGAATTCTGGAATTAGTAGAAAATGCCAGAAGCAAAAAAGCTGAAACTGAAAAATTTATCAGCAAATTTGCCAGTTACTACACGCCTTTTGTAGTATTTGCATCATTAGCAGTGGCTTTAATTCCGCCTTTGTTCATTTCAGGAGCAACTAATGCCGATCGCCTTTTGTGGGTGTACCGCGCCCTAGTCTTGTTAGTTATTTCCTGCCCTTGCGGATTAGTGATTAGCATTCCTCTCGGATACTTCGGGGGAATTGGTGGTGCAGCCAAGCGCGGTATTTTGGTGAAAGGCTCGACTTTTCTCGATACTTTGACAGCAGTCAAGACAGTTGTTTTGGACAAAACAGGAACTCTGACAAAAGGAGTTTTTAAAGTTGCAAAAATTGTGCCTCAAAATGGTTTTTCACAATCTGATTTGATGGCAATGGCTGCCAAGGTAGAATCTCAATCAAATCACCCAGTCGCGAAATCTATTCTGGAAGCTTACGGCGGAAAAATAGATTCTTCGGAGGTGACAGATTACGAAGAAATAGCGGGACACGGCATCCGAGCCAAAGTGAATAATCAAATTGTGCTTGCCGGAAATGACCGTTTGCTACACCGAGAAAACATCCCTCACGATGTTTGCAATGCTGAGGGTACTGTCGTACATTTAGCGGTAGACAACCGCTACGCTGGCTATATTTTAATTGCTGACGAGCTGAAGGAAGACGCAGTACAAGCTATTCGTGACCTCAAGAAATTGGGTGTGGAGCGCATCGTGATGCTCACAGGAGACAATCAAGCTGTAGCCGATAGTGTTGCGAAAAAGCTCGGTTTAGATTCCTACATAGCTGAGTTATTGCCCGAAGGAAAAGTTGAGGCGATCGAAAAACTGATCGCCGAATCTAAAAAAGGCGATAAAATTGTCTTTGTCGGGGATGGAATTAATGATGCACCGGTTCTTGCTAGGGCTGATGTCGGCATAGCGATGGGCGGTTTGGGCTCCGATGCGGCGATCGAAACTGCTGACATTGTGATTATGGCAGATGCACCGTCAAAGGTGGCTGAAGCGATCCAAATTGCCAGAAAAACTCACAAGATTGTCTGGCAAAATATCATTTTTGCCATGTCAGTCAAAGCGATATTTATTGGTTTGGGTGCTTTTGGTTTGGCGACAATGTGGGAAGCTGTTTTTGCCGATGTTGGGGTAGCTCTGGCAGCTATTTTCAATGCAACTAGAGTTTTGAAATAGAGAAATCGCAGCGTGTAAAATTTCATTTTACAACAATTGAGACATACATTCATTTTGAGGTCAAAAATACTATGCACCGTCAACGTTCTCTGCCCTGGATTTATCGATATTCTCGCCCGATCATGGCAGGAATTGCAAGTATTGGGGCTGCGATTACTGCTTATCTAACAGCCGTCAAGTTATCCCAAGGAGCGGTAACTTGTCCCATAGAAGGCTGCGATATCGTGCTTTCGAGTCCCTATGCCTATGTCTTTGGTTTGCCTCTTTCTTTGTTCGGGTTTTTGGGCTATTTGAGCATGATAATTTTTGCCGTAGCTCCCCTATTTGTCAATTCTTCAGCACAGAAGAGTCTCCGCTCTAAATTAGAGTCTTGGACGGGACTATTTTTGTTTGCTGGTGGCACAGCAATGATGATTTTTAGTGGCTATCTGATGTATGTACTGGCTGTTGATATCAAAGCAGCTTGTATTTACTGCATTGCGTCTGCTTTGTTTGCAACTAGCTTGTTTGTCTTAGCATTAATCGGTCGCGAATGGGATGATATCGGGCAGCTATTTTTGATCGGAATTCTGGTATCTATGTTAGTGTTGATTTCCTCTGCTGGTCTTTATGCCGATGTGAATAATCTCGGTACTGCCAAGGAGACAAGCATGAATACTACAACATCTTCTGGCACTTCTGAAATTGCTTTAGCGCAGCATTTAAAAAGAGTGGGAGCTAAAATGTACGGCTCTTATACCTGCTCTCACTGTCAAGCGCAAAAGGAAAGTTTTGGCAAAGAGGCGGCTCGAATTATCAATTATATCGAGTGCAATCCTCAAGGGAAAAATGCGAGACCTGATCTTTGCCAAGCTGCAAAGATTCAGGGTACTCCCGCTTGGGAAATTAACGGTAAGTTTTACGAAGGGCAAAAATCGTTGAATGAGTTAGGAGATTTATCTGGCTATCAGGGAAGTCGGGAATTTCAAAATCTCTCAAGTCAGAAACGTTGACCTGTCAACTGTCAACTGTTAACGGAATTGATCTGATTCGGAAAATAATACCATGCGAGAAAAGTATCCGCTCAATAAATCGGGGTAGACTACCTTGTTGGGAACGATTTTGCGATGTTTGAGGCTCTTAGTGAGCGATTTCCCCCGATTTATTGAGCGGATACCGAGAAAAAATGTTGCAACAATAAAATTGTTGGGCGGAGTGAAACGGAGCGTTGTTTCGTTCACCGAATGTGTAAGGTGCGTCGCTATTAGATTTTCGGCGTTGCTGATTTACGGTATGAACGGCTAAATAGGCAAATCATAAAAACCATTCTCCACAAAGCTTCTGGCCCACATTCCGCAGATATTCAGACAAATTTAATAATTTTAAATTTGGAGGCAGGAAACCCTGAAGTAAATACCTAGC
>NZ_JAUBVR010000104.1:0-16092 GCF_036705955.1 Microcoleus sp. A6-C6
TCCTTCTTCCTTCTTCCTTCTTCCTTCTTCCTTCTTCCTTCTTCCTTCTTCCTTCTTCCTTCTTCCTTCTTCCTTCTGAAAATTTTTTATGCCAGGTACTTATGCTCGCCTCAACTAGCGAATTGCTGAACACGGCCCGGAGAAATGCTTATGCGATCGGCGCTTTTAATGTGTACAACCTCGAAGGAGTAAAAGCCGTGATTGATGCCGCTGAAGCGCTGCAAAGTCCTGCGATGCTGCAACTTCACCCCAGCGCGCTTAAGTACGGAAAATCGCCTTTAGTCGCGCTTTGCATGGAAGCAGCACGGAAGTCTTTAGTGCCGATCGCAGTACACTTAGATCACAGCACCTCAGAAAAGGACATTCACCTCGCCCTCGCCGCCGGCATCAAGTCAATCATGGCAGACGGTTCTCCTTTGTCCTACGAACAAAACTTAATATTTACGCGCGAAATGACTACATTATCGCACGCTAACGGTGCGGTAGTTGAAGCGGAAATCGGCAGAATTAGCGGCACGGAGGATGGTTTGACAATTGAAGAAAAAGCCGCAAAGATGACCGATCCAGTTGAAGCTGTAGAGTTTATTGCAGCAACTAAGGTGGATTTTTTAGCGGTAACAATTGGCAACGTTCACGGTAAATATTTCAGCGAACCAAAACTCGATTTTCCGCGTTTGGCAAAAATTCGTGCTTCAGTTTCGGTGCCGTTAGTGTTGCACGGTGCTAGCGGTTTGCCGGAATCAATGATTAATCAATCTATTAAATTAGGTGTGTCTAAGTTTAATGTAAATACGGAAGTTCGCGATGCTTATATGGATGTTTTGAAAACTAGCAGTTCTTTGTCTGACCCGGATTTGTTGGAAGTGATGCAAAAGGCGATCGATGCTATGCGATCGGTGATTTCTGGCAAACTACAACTTTTTGGTTCTGCGGGTAAAGCTTATTTGCATCAGTCGCCTTATGCGGACGAATTGACCGCAAATAGTGCCAGTAATAAACAAGAAAACCGGGCGGTTGAAACCGCTGCTATACACACAAAACCCACCTTCGCGGGTTAAAATTACGTTATCTTCTTCAGTCCACGGAGGTGGACTTCGTTTGTGTAGACGCGGTTTCAACCGCCGTCTTCTCTTCGTTTGTGTAGACGCGGTTTCAACCGTCCTTTCTAACGGTTTAAAAATTGATCGGGATCGATGCCAGATTCCCGCAGCCGCTGTTCCGCCTCAGTCAGAATCCAATTGCCATCAACATCATACCAGCGTAACCACAGGCGATCGATTCCCTGAAACTCCCCTTCCCACAAACCCAAGCCCAAACTTAGGTCAGCAATCCACACTCGCGAGTCAGACAATTCTAATTCTTGATAGCGTCCGGCATTCAATGCAAACACTCGCAACCTGTTAGTATAGCGGCTGAAAACAGCATAAACAGGAACCCGCAAAATCTGCTCATAAACCTCCCATTTACTAGGGGGTTTCTCATTCGTCTCCGGCCGCAAAACTTGCCCGTTACCGACAGCATTCGGCTGACTGGGCAACTTTTCATCATCGATATTTGCGCCTAAATCTTCTTTTTCTGTTCCCGGCGAAAGCCGTTATACAATTACAAAAGGATTCACACCTTCTTGCCAAGTAACGTAACTCATCCGTAGTTCTGATCGATTGTAAAGTCGGGGAACTCCCACCACTCCAAACCAATCCGGGCGCTTGTGCCACAGAGTGTGCTGCACGTCATAATACAGGTTGATGTCGGTGCTGCTAAATATCTCAGAAGCCTGATAATTTGGAGGGCGAAACGCCAGGGTTAATAACTGCGGCTGCAAATCGTGAAATTCGTCGGGCAAACTAGGTTCCTCCGGGTCTTCGCTAGGCAAATCGTACATTGTCGGTAGCGTTTCTCTGGGCGATCGCGGCGGATCGCTTTGCGGCACTGGATATTTAAAAGGCAACATATAATATTGAGAAAAGACTGCATTTATGCTAACATCATTGTAACAGTGCTATGATCACAGATAAAACTCTCTCTCAAAGTCTTATTCATCTCATTTCCTCCTCTGTGTCCTCTGCGCCTCTGCGGTTCATTTCCCTCTTAATTAGCGCAACTCATAAATAATTGAGTAACCGCCAGCAATTGACTCTAAAATTTGCACTATGCTCAACATTCCTCAACTGATTGCTCAAGAACTTTCCATCAATCTCTCCCAAGTCAATAATGCTCTGGAACTTTTCGCCGAGGGCGCAACTATTCCGTTTATTGCCCGCTACCGCAAAGAACGTACCGATTCACTAAACGAAATTCATTTGCGGGATATCTCCGATCGCTTTACCTATTTGACGGAAATCGAAGACCGCAAAAAGTCAATTTTAGATACGATCGCCTCCCAGGACAAACTCACGGCAGAATTGCAAGCGAAAATTGAGTCTTGCTTGCAAAAAAATGAACTCGAAGACCTTTATCTGCCTTACAAACCCAAGCGGCGGACGCGGGCGACAATTGCAAGAGAAAAAGGTTTGGAACCGCTGGCAATTTTTATTAAGTGTCTGAACTTGCCGACGGCTCAACCTGCCGATATGGAAGCGGAAGCAGCTAAATATATTTCGGAAGAAAAGGGAGTGAAGACAGCAGAAGAAGCTGTCAAAGGTGCTGGGGATATTTTGGCGGAGGCAGTTTCCGAAAAAGCTGAATACCGAGCTTATTTGCGAGATTTTTTGATGAAAACTGGGGTTTTTGTCTCGAAAATTAAAGCTGATTTCCCGGAAGGAAGTACGAAATTTGAAATGTACCGCAGTTATCAAGTTGCTGCGAGAAATGTTCAGTCACATAATATGTTGGCGCTGTTTCGCGGGGAAACGGAGGGGGTTTTAGATTTAGAATTTGCCTTTGATGAATCGGCGGTGATGGCTTATTTGGAAGAGCGCGAAATTAGAACTAGGATACCCGAAGTTAAGGAGTTTTATCGATCGACCTTGAGGGATGCTTTCAACCGTCTGATGAAGACTTCGTTGATTACGGAAGTGCGATCGCACAACAAAGCCATCGCTGACATCGAGTCCATCGCCACCTTTGAAACCAACCTCCGCGAGTTGCTGCTGTCAGCGCCGGCGGGAATGAAACCCACATTGGCGATCGATCCGGGATTTCGCACCGGGTGCAAAGTTTCCGCCCTCGATGAAACTGGGCAGTTTTTGGAATATCAAGCAATTTTTCCCCACCAAGCCGTAGGTCAAAGACAGCAAGCTGGTAAAATTGTCAAGCATTTGATTGAAAAATATAAAATTGAATTAATTGCGATCGGCAACGGTACAGCTTCCCGCGAAACAGACGACTTTGTGTCGGAAGTTTTGGCAGATATGGACAAAAAACCGATTAAAGTCATGGTGAATGAATCCGGTGCATCGATCTATTCAGCGAGTGATGTGGCGATCGCCGAATTTCCCGACCTCGACATCACAATTCGCGGCGCAGTCAGCATCGGACGGCGCTTGCAAGACCCTTTAGCCGAACTTGTGAAAATTGACCCGAAATCCATCGGAGTCGGTCAATACCAGCACGACGTTGACCAAAAGCTGCTCAAAAAGAAACTCGACGAAACAGTCGAAAGCTGCGTTAACTATGTCGGAGTTGACTTAAACACAGCCTCGAAAGAACTGCTGACTTTTGTGTCGGGAATGACAGCAACAGTTGCCAAAAATATTGTTAATTACCGCAACGAAAACGGCGCGTTTAAAAATCGTCGCCAACTGCTAAAAGTTCCAAAACTCGGCCCGAAAGCTTTTGAACAAGCAGCCGGATTTCTCCGCATTCGTGGCGGCGAAAACCCCCTGGACAATACAGCAGTTCATCCCGAAAGTTATCCGGTTGTGCAGGCGATCGCCAAAGATTTAAGTTTGCCGCTGACCGAAATAACACAAATATCGGAAAAAGTCAAGACTGTAGATATTAAAAAATATGTGACAGAAAAAGTCGGAGAACCGACACTCCGAGACATTATTTCGGAACTAGAAAAGCCGGGAAGAGACCCGCGGGCTGAGTTTAAATATGCCACTTTCCAAGCCGGAATTAACGAAATCTCTGACTTGCTAGTTGGGATGGAATTGGAAGGCATCATCACTAATGTAGCTAACTTTGGAGCGTTTGTTGATGTGGGAGTCCACCAAGATGGTTTGGTTCATGTTTCTCAATTAGCCGATCGCTTCGTGGACGATCCAAACCAGATTGTCAAAGTCGGACAAGTTGTGAAAGTGCGGGTTTTGGAGGTTAATGAGAAGTTAAAGCGGGTTAGTTTGACCATGAAGCTGCAAGAAAAACCGCAACCGCAAAAGAGCGATATTCGGCTTCCGACCCCGCGCCGACGCTAAAACTAGGGTTCGTAGTGCGGACTTCAGTCCGCAACATGAAAGCGGACTAAAGTCCGCACTACAAATCATTTTTGTTATAGCGATCGACCGGACATGATATCAACACTAAAGACAGATTTTATCGAGCTTTTTCAGATTTGCTAAGGAGCCCGAACAAGTCTTCTGCAACAGCTTGATTGCCGTCTTTGTCAAGGTGGACACTATCAAACTTAATGTACATCGGAGCAGAACGACCTTCTTTTTGGGCAATTTCCGCCCTACCGCGGCGGACTGGTTCAGTAGCATCGAGATAGCGCACACCCAGTGACTGACTAATTTCCCCCAGTCGCTTCCCCGCGTCAATAGTCAACCGATTTTTGGGCACTTGCTGCTCATTGTCAGAAAACCCGTCAAAAGCCATAAAACGAGCCGGCAAATAAAGTACAACCAACGATCGACCGTCAGCAGCAATCGAGTCCCGGAGTACACTCAAATCTGTTTCAAACTGCTTCCAAGCGCGTTCAGGGAGATCTGGAGGCAGATTAGCCTGCTTCCAGCCAGAGGCTAGCGTTGCGCCCAAAGGAACTTCCGGCTTGATGTTGTTATTGGATAAACCCAACAAATACAAGCCTTTTTGGGAGTTGATTCTGAGCCAGGAAGGAGAAGCTAAGACGCGAGTAACTTGTTTTAATCCGTTTTTCAAATTTTCCAGTTTGGATTCAGGGGCAGGCTCTAGATAGGGGTTTTTCGGTACAGCTTTGTCCTCCCGGCGAAACCACGTCATCGATACCATGTTGTTGTCTACTGCTAGCACTACTACATCTGGTTTGTAGGCAGACCACTGGTTGCGATAAACATAGTTAATTTCTTTGAGGGTAACACCTTCTATCGCGCTGTTGAGATAGGTTGCCTTGGCACCATTTTTCTGGAAAACAGTTGCTAGTTGAGCTGGCCAAGTATCTTCTGCTGCAATCCCAGTCCCAAATGTTGTGGAATCCCCCATGCCGAGAATTCGCACTTCGCCGGGAGCTTTCTGGATGGGCAGCAGCGGGCCGCGATTTCCCGCACTGCTCATGGCGATGGGATGGCCGCCTGTAAATTCGCGATCGAACACGTTATTCGCGTACTCAGGAGCAATAACTTGCAGAACTCCTTCCAATAATAAAGCTGCTAACAATAGCTTTGACAAGTCTATTGAAGTGCGGCGAAATGCGGTTTTTACATGAGAAAGTGCCTGGTCATTAAATATCTGGAGCATAACTTATCAATCCGAATTAGAACTGGAAGTAAATGAAATTTGAACTTGAGGCACCGGCGAAGGTAAACATCAGCGCAATTGCGATCGCCCAAGCAATCCACTTGAGCAAATTTGGGTGCATCTGAGCCCAGCTCATCCACCGTTGCTTCACATCCGCCCATTCAACTAGCAAAACTAAGCCCAGGTATAACAGCGGGCGATAGTCAATAGGTATCCGGCCGTCAGCAAAGGTAAATATCCGCCCCAATACCGCACCAGCACTGTTCAAATCAGGCGATCGGAAGAGTACCCAAGAAATAGAAATTAGACAAAAGGTAAACAGCCAGCGAATTAAATAACTCGCTTTCGACTTGGGCGCCGACGCGAGTCCAAACACTCGTTCCATTGAGAGCATTGCCCCTTGCAAACCCCCCCAAACAACCCAGTTCCATCCAGCACCGTGCCAGAGACCTCCCAGCAGCATTGTGATCGTCAGGTTGACATAAGTACGGAGTTTGCCCTGCCGGTTGCCACCGAGGGGAATGTAAAGGTAATCGCGCAGCCAAGTTGACAGTGAAATGTGCCAGCGGCGCCAGAAATCAGTAATGCTGTAGGCCAAATAAGGTCTGTCAAAATTTGGTGGCAGTTCAATTCCCAATAGGCGAGAAGACCCGATCGCAATATCTGAATAACCAGAAAAGTCGCAGTAGACTTGAACTGCAAAGGCGAAGGTACCCAATAACAGCCCCAGCCCGGAAACACTTTCAGGCGCGCTAAAAGCCTCGCTGGCAATGGGTGCCATCGGGTCAGCTATAAAAACTTTTTTCAGCATCCCCCAGATGATTTGGGCAATGCCGCTGCGAATCCGAACCCAATCTACCGATGCCCGACACGCCAACTGCGGAACGAGATCGTCTGCACGAATGATCGGCCCAGCCACAAGATGAGGGAAAAAAATAACGTACAGTGCTATGTCCAGAAGTGACTTGTCAGCCGGTGTAATGCGCTTGTAAACATCGACTACGTAGCTGATCGTCTCGAAGGTGTAAAAAGAAATGCCCAGAGGCAATAGCAGATTCAGTTGAGGCCAAGGATGAAATCCTAACAGGGAGTAAGCCGAATCCGAAAAGAAGTTTGCGTACTTGAACAAACACAGAGTGCTTAAAACTACAACTAGAAAACTAATTAACGCAGTAGTTCTGTCTCTATTTTTAGTTGATGAGTCGATAATGCGAGCTGTTATATAGGCTAGCAGGGTATAGCCAACCATTAGCAGTGAGTACGGTACGCTCCACACCCAATAAAAGCAGTAGCTAGCCAATAACAAAAACCAACGTCGGTATTGCGGTGTCAGCAAGTAATAGACATACACCACCACGACCAAAAAGACCAAAAATAATGTGGAGTTAAACAACATTTTTTGAAATTTGAAATTTTAGCGATCGCTAAATGAATCGTATCTAGAGAGATACCAGTTGTCAATGATCGGAACATTTTTTTTCGTAACAAACCGCAAAGACGCGAACGTGCAGGGTCAGATCGAAAAGTATAAAACTTTACGATTGATTGAGAATTGCTATCGATCGTGATCAGAATGTTCGGTAACATTTTTAAAAGAGCGGACTGCGGTGGAAACCGCCCAAGGGTGAAATGATGTCCGAGGGAGGGACTCAGGAAGAGAACGTAATTTATGTGTTAATCAAGAAAGAGTTAATAGTGTTTTTGCCGAAATACAGATAGGCTATGGGTGCTTCCTCGTTTCTAAATATTGATATTATTGAACCGCGAAGACGCGAAGCACGCGAAGCAAGAGAAAAGAAGAAAAAGAAGAAGCTGATTATTTTTCCTTGCTGGCTTTCCAAGTGCCGCCGTAGAAGTAAAAAGGATTGTTTTTACTTACCGATTCCCAACAGTTAAGACACAAAAAAAACACTGCCCCGACTCGTCATACCGGGCGCGGTAGAGAGTCGAGGCAGATTGGAACGATCGCAAAATTTAATCCTAATTTCCCTAGCCATTGTCTGCGAGTTTCAAGCAATAGCGGACTCTTGAGGGCGGGCGAAAATCATGCGGCCTGCGCTGGTTTGCAGGGCGCTGGTGACTACCACTCGTGCTTCGGCACCGACGTAACTGCTACCTGCTTCTACGACAACCATTGTGCCATCATCCAAGTAACCGATGCCCTGAGAGGGTTCTTTGCCTTCTTTGCGGATTTTTAGTTCGATCGTATCTCCGGGCAAATAAGTCGGGCGAACCGCATGAGTCAAATCGTTGATATTCAAAACCGGTAGTTTTTGGACGGTAGCTACTTTCGATAAGTTGTAATCGTTGGTGAGCAAAACGCCGTCTATCTCCAAAGCGAAGCGGACTAATTTAGCATCGACTGTGGCTATATCTTCGTAGTCAGCCGAGTGAATTTGAATCCGTTCTGGATATGTTTCTTTGATGCGGTTGAGAATATCTAACCCGCGTCGCCCGCGCACTCGCTTTTGATCGTTGGCGGAATCAGCTACCAGTTGCAATTCTTGCAGGACGAACTGTGGGATAATAATTTGACCTTCAAGGAAACCTGTTTCTAGTAGGTTTTCAATCCGACCATCAATAATGCAGCTTGTATCGACAACTTTGGCAGCGGCTGGTTTGAAAGTGCCTTCGGCTACCAACACCGTGTCTAAGCTTTTGGGGTTGATCAGTCGCAAGAAAGCGCGGCCGTGAGTGTCGGTTAAGCTAACACCTGTGAAGCCGAACATGACGCTTCCCAAGACTGCGACTAGAGGTTTGATGAAGCCGAATTCGCGGGGGATTGGCAGCAGGAACAGCGGAGCCAGCATTAAGTTCGCGACTAGCAGTCCGATGATTAAGCCGATCGCCCGCGTCAGCAGCATCTCCACCGGCATATCGCGGACTTGTTTTTCCAAGCGTCGATAGGTTGTTTGAGCCACTAATCCCATCACGAAGCCGATTAATGCTCCAAACGAACCTAGTACAGAACTTAAACCTTGTATATTTGTAACTTGCTCCAGCAGATTGCTCGGCAGGAGTTCGACTCCGTAATAGCCGATGCCTCCGCCTGCGATTATGAATGAGATAATTATGATTGCGTCTAGCATTAGTTCTAGGTTAATGAATTTGTTTACATTATATCTTTACAGTGCTGATAGTTTTTTCCTAGTTGCGATCGGATATCGCTATATTTACTTAGAGATTTTCATTAATTTATATTTCGCGCTTGTACCATTTGAGGGATCTGCGATAGAGCCTTCGGGCATTCAGCGCGCCCGATTAGCTCTGATAAATTGGTACCAACGGCCCAGAGAGCGGTCAATTCGGGAATTACTGCTACTCAAAACCGATTGCGGTTAAACTGGAAAAGCTCATCCGTGACATTGTGCTTTTATTAAAAATTCGTCATAATATACATAATTATTTATGACAGTTTAATTAAAATTTTAGATTTGAACTGGCAAGTTGGGCTAAAAAGTAATGGACAATACCACAGATTATTTAACATTTGAATTTAAAAAAAGTGTGCAAGCAGTAAATTGGGGGACTCCCAGTTCGGCTTACCTGCACATACCTTTTTGTCGCCGTCGCTGTTACTACTGCGATTTTCCGGTTTTTGTGGTGGGCGATCGCAAAAATGGCGATAATTCCGGCACAATCGTGCAATACGTTGCCGTACTGTGTCAAGAAATTCAAGAAACTGAAAATTTCGGCGCGTCTCTGAAGACAGTTTTTTTTGGTGGCGGCACGCCTTCACTGCTTTCTGTTGGTCAATTGAGCCAGATTTTAGAGACTCTCGACGAAAAATTTGGGATTGATGCTGGGGCGGAAATTTCTATAGAAATAGACCCTGGTACTTTTACTTTAGAACAGTTGCGGGGATATGCAGCGGCGGGAGTAAATCGAATTAGTTTGGGAGTGCAAGCTTTTCAGGATGAATTGCTGCAAGCTTGCGGGCGATCGCACTCGGTGGCCGAAATTTTTGAAGCAGTAGAAATAGTGCGATCGGCTGGGATTGTTAATTTCAGTTTAGACCTAATTTCGGGATTGCCGCACCAAACTTTAGAACAGTGGGAAACTTCCCTAAAATCGGCAGTAGAAATTTGCCCGACTCATCTGTCGAGTTACGACTTAATTGTGGAACAGGGAACAGCTTTCGGGCGGTACTTTGAAGCAGGCGCGCAGCCGTTACCAGCAGATGAAACCGCTGCTGAAATGTACCGTTTGGCGCGCTCAATTTTGACTGGGGCTGGCTACGAACATTACGAAATTTCTAATTACGCTAAGCCCGGTTATCAGTGTCGCCACAACCGCGTTTATTGGGAAAATCGCCCTTATTACGGTTTGGGAATGGGGGCGGCTAGTTACGTACAAGGCCGCAGGGTGACAAGGCCTCGCAAAACTCAAGAATATTATCAGTGGGTGCGATCGATCTCTGCCGTCAATTCTCCAGCTACCCCAAAACTTAGTGGGGAAACCCAGCCAGATATTAAGCGAGAAATTGAGCAAAATTTTCAAGTCTCAGAAAATGACATTTTGTTGGAAACGCTGATGCTAGGTTTGCGTTTAGCAGCAGGAGTTAGCCTGTCGGCGCTGACTGAAAAGTTTACTCAGCAAACGGTTGATAAAATTTGGCGTTGTTTGCAGCCCTATTGGCGACAAGGATGGGTGGAAATTGTGACGGTGGATGGGGCGATTCCCTACGGGATAGATCCGCTTCACGCAATTTTAGGCGAGGCCGGGAAACTGCCACTTTCGGGCAATTTGAGGTTGAGCGATCCCGAAGGTTTTTTATTTTCTAATACAATTTTAGCCGATTTGTTCAGCAAGTTAGGTGAGGATAATTAGCTCTGTCTGAGGAAGTATATCCCCAGCAAGCGCGATCGGCCCTAAAGCCGGGGCCGCCAATACCACCGAAAGGAAATTCAATTGCTCCCTAGCTTGATCCTGTCAAAAATAATATATTTTCTATCGATCCCTACACAAAACTTAAAGGCGAACTAAGCCTTGAGATAGAGGCCACGACTGCACTCCAGCCGTCATACTTAAGACTGAACATTTAAAAAGTAATTTAATGAACACTTTAACTATCGAGCGCAACCAAACCCAAAACCAGCCCTGCCTTGTAATTAGCGATCGCGTTGGCAATCTGGCTTCCAAGTGTAATTTTTGCGGTCACTACCAACAGGCAAGAGGTTCAGTCGGTCACTGTCAATTGTTGAACGCACCTGTGAGGGGAGGATGGAAATCTTGCACTTTAGCAATGCCTGCTTTTGCACCTTCTTGGGAATACGTGGAAGGCGCTGATATTTCCACGGCGAAATTGATTAATTAACCCAAACAATGTAAAAAAAAATGTATAAAAAATTGTGTTTTAACTGGGAATATGCTATATTTATTCTAGGTTCGTCGCCGATCGCTCGCACAATTTCACAAACAACTTAAAAATATGAATTTGACACTAAATGAGGTAATTTGCGAAGGTGATACGCGCATTTTGTGTTGGTATCTGAATAATACCAGCAAAGTACAAATTGCTCGGATCACAAATATACCTAATTGGTATTTTGAGCGGACGGTATTTCCGGGGGAACGTTTTTTGTTTGAAGCATTACCAGAAGCTCAGTTAGAAGTTTGCAGGTGTGCGGAGACGGGTGCTATTGTGTGCGATGGAATTTTGTGCGATCGGCTGCGAGTTGAAGAATTAAGCGCGGCTGATTGAAAATGATTCCCCAGACTTAGTAGCGAGGGGTAGAAACCCGGTTTTTTTTTCAGAAACCGGGTTTATCGGTGTGATTAAGCTGTTGCGTATTTAAATTGTATATTTCGGGCGGGCTAGAAGCCCACCCCACAAGAGTTTCAATAAAATAAGTGGGGTGGGCATCCTGCCCGCCCGAAAAGTTAAATTTAAATGCAGACCAGCTTATAAGCTCAATTAGATAAGTAAATCCACCTAATTAAACGTAAAATACCGAGCGCTAAAAAGCTTACTGTGTATCTATGCTTCCTTCTTCCTTCTTCCTTCTTCCTTCTTCCTTCTTCCTTCTTCCTTCTACTTAAAATCCACCACTGTTCAATACTAAAACCCGATGTCCCTCACCGAAAAAATCCTCTCCCAAGTGCCAGGAGACGCCCTCGGAGGCCTGCGAAAGGTCGATCGACTCTGGGAAAACCTCAAACAAAACACCGCACCAGCACCCCAAGCCGTCAAACACAGCCAACAACCCCTAGAAACCCTCGATTTCGACATAGTTATCAGCGGCGGAACCCTAGGAATATTAATCGGTACAGCCTTAGCCGTGCGGGGTTGGCGAGTCGCCTTACTCGAACGCGGCATCCTGCGAGGGCGCGAACAAGAATGGAACATTTCTCGCAAAGAATTAGACGCATTCCTCGAACTAAATTTGCTGACGGCTGCTGAGATAGACAAAGCAATAGCCACCGAATACAACCCAGCCCGCATCAGCTTTACCAACACCCCCGACATCTGGGTGTGCGACGTACTCAACATCGGAATCGATCCAGTTTACCTCCTCGAAACCCTCAAACAAAAATTTATCCAAGCCGGAGGCAAACTATTTGAAAATACACCATTTAAAACAGCAACAATTCACCCCAACGGAGTTCTCGTAGAATCCGAAAATACCGAAAACAATTTATTTGCAACTCGATTATTATTAGATGCAATGGGACATTTTTCGCCCATTGTCCGCCAAGCCAGACAAGGCAAAAAACCCGACGCAGTATGTTTAGTAGTCGGCAGTTGCGCCCAAGGATACCCCAACAATGAGACTGGCGACATATTTGCATCCTTCACCCCAATGCAAAATCAATGCCAATACTTTTGGGAAGCATTTCCCGCTAGAGACGGGCGCACCACTTACTTATTTACCTACATAGACGCTGACACAGAAAGATTCAGTTTAGAAACATTATTTGAAGAATATTTGCGCTTGCTGCCCGAATATCAAAACGTCGAACTCGAACAGTTAAAATTCCAAAGAGCACTCTACGGATTCTTTCCCTGCTACCGCCAAAGCCCTCTAAAAATGCCTTGGAATCGGATACTTCCAGTTGGAGATAGCAGTGGTAGCCAATCGCCCCTCAGCTTCGGTGGTTTTGGGGCAATGGTGCGCCACCTCAAACGATTAACTTTCGGAATTGACGAAGCTTTGAAAAGCGAAAGTCTTGACAAAAATTCCCTGGCACTTTTGCAACCTTATCAACCCAATTTATCAGTCACCTGGTTATTTCAGCGTTCGATGAGTGCTGCGATGAATCAAAAAATAGATCCCAATCAAATCAATCAACTTTTGGCTACTGTATTTCAGGTAATGGAAGAGTTGGGAGAACCAGTGCTCAAACCGTTTCTTCAGGATATCGTGCTGTTCCCGGCTTTGTCAAAAACTTTGTTTAAAACAGCAATTAGCCATCCTGGATTAGTTTTGAAAATTATCCCGCAGGTGGGAATAGCTAATTTACTTGATTGGATGGTTCATTATGTTAATCTAGGGATTTATACGGGATTGCAGCCTTTGGGGAAAGCGGTAGAACCGCAGGTGAAAAATTTAGGTGTGGAACAGCAATATTATTTTCACCGATTAGTTGAAGCGTGGGAATACGGCGCTGGAGGGGATTATTAATTCTCAGTAATTTGATTTTTAGAAGACTGGGCGGTTGAAACCGCGTCTATACAGACAAAACCCGGATGGTGCGCGGGTTGAAGAAGCGGCGGTTAAAATTCAATACGGTTCACTTAAGACTGTTGGGTCTATCAAACCATGTGAAAAATATATACTGCGATTGCTAACACGCGGACGTTCTCTTCGGACAAAAAAGCGTTAAGTGAACGGCTTATTCCACAAGAAAATTAATTTTTTGTGGAACGGGCATCTTGCCCGTCCCTAATAAGCTGTTGTGAGTTATGCAGGAGCGATAACTGCTAAAGCTTGGGGAATTACTCGGAATTTTGCAGGTGTGTGAGTTGTGATTTCACCGTCGGTATTAATCCGACGGCGCTTGCTAGTATTAATCTCGATTTCTTGAGCGTGCAAGGCGCGAACGTTTGGCCAACTGCTATGATTTCCTTGTCTCATCGCTGGCAGCAAAGCAATGATTTCCCACCAATGTTGTGTTTCTAAACTGTACAAATCTAGTCGTCTGTCGTCGATTGTGGCATCTTCGGCAACTGTCATGCCACCGCCGTAATAGCGACCGTTGCCAATGGCAATCTGAATTGTTTTAACATAAAAACATTGGTTATTTACCTTAATTTCTGCTCTGAATGGTCGCGATTTCAAAATTGTTTGTAAAGCAGTAATCGCATAAGCTAAAATTCCCCAGCGCTGCTTCACATCTTTAGTCAACCGCTGGGTAATTTGCACGCTCAATCCCAAACTTGCCACATTAAAAAAATGCTGTCCGTTTACCCAACCTAAGTCTATGAGGCGAACTTTACCTCTGGCAATTACTTGGCAAGCTGCGGATAAATCTGTAGGGATTTCGAGAGTGCGGGCTAAATCGTTAGCAGTTCCCATTGGCAAAATACCGAGGGGCAATTTAGTGTCGATTAAACCTTCGATGGCGCAGTTTAGTGTGCCGTCGCCACCGCCGATGATGACTAATTCGACTTGATTTTTGTAGCGCCGAATTGTGTCGGAAAGTTCGTCGGGGTGGTTGGTAGATTCTACAATTAACTCAAAGCCTAGTGATTGTAATTGTATAGTGGCTTGAGATAATGATTTTTGCCCTTTTCGGGAGTGCTGGTTTACTAAAAGTAGAGCTTTTTTCATCTGGTAATTTCAAATTGGGGATATTGAGCGTTTTAAATTACGAAAAGTATAGCTTGATTGCTTAACTGTATGAAATTAATGCTTGATTTCCATTTTGCCAGTTATGATGGATTGACAAAAATGTCAAAAAATGGGTAATTTTAGCAGAATATAGCTGAAAAGTATTTTTCATTCTCAGCTAGCTGCCATCTACCTTCTTGAAGCTAAATTAAAATTATGTCTAATATTGTAGAACAAGCGCAAGCTGCTGCCGATCGCCAAAACTGGCCTCTTTTAGTCGAATGCTTGCAGCAAGTGACAGCCAAGGGCAGCCAACAGCCGGAACAACATATTTTAGAGCAAGCTGTCAGTTTAGCAATCGCAGCCTTAGAATTGGGGGATTTTCAAGACCGCTGGGAAATTGCTAAAGTATTGCCTAATCTGGGAAATGGCGCGATCGCACCTTTAATCGCCCTGCTCGAAGACGAAGACGCAGACACCGAGCCCCGGTGGTTTGCCGCCCGCATCCTCGGAAAGTTCGATCGCCCGGAAGTGATACCAGCTTTAGTAAAATTAATCGAAAATTCCGAGGAAGAATTGAGCCAAATTGCGGCGGAAACCCTCGCGAATTTCGGCACGACAGCCATAGAATCCCTAGCAACTCTCTTACAGCAGGAAGACTCGCGACAGTTTGCCACAGCAGCCCTCGCCCAAATTCGCCGCCCCGAAATTATCGCACCGTTGTTGAGTGTCGTCAAAGATTCTCAAGTTGCGGTGCGGGTGGCTGCAATCGAGGCGCTGAGTAGTTTTCACGACTCCCGCATTCCGCCGATACTGGTAGGTGCGCTCACAGATGTGGCGACATCAGTCCGAAAAGAAGCGGTGCGAGCTCTGGGAGTTCGTGCTTATTTAGATGCAGAATTGGATTTAGTTAAGTTGCTTAAACCTTTGCTTTGGGATATTCGATTAGAAGTTTGTCAGGAAGCGGCGATCGCGATCGGGCGGCTGAAAACCGATGCAGCAGCGGCTGCTTTATTTGAATTGCTGCGATCGCCCACAACTCCGGTGCAATTGCAAATCGAAACTGTGCGCGCCCTAGGCTGGATTGAAACGCCAGCCAGTTTAGGATATTTGCAAACTGCGCTGATTGGGCGATCGGCTATTAACGCAAATTTTGGCGAATTGACAAATACCAATCAATTGTTAACTACTGACGAAAATCTACAAAACTATAACATTGAATCTGCTGTTTGTCAAGAGGTTGTCACTGTTTTAGGGCGAGTAGAAAAGCCGGAATTAAAAGCCAAAGCTGCTGAAATTGCGATCGATTTACTTGAAAGTAATCATCCCGCCGTGCAGTCCGTGGAAATTAAACAATCTTTAGCTTTAGCGTTAGGGCAATTAGGAGATATGAGAGCGCTAGATGTGCTAATTCAACTGTTGGCAGATGCTGACAACAGCGTCAGGCTGCATAGTTTATCAGCTCTCAAACAGCTAGATACTGGTAAAGTTAGGCAGAAATTAGCCGGTTTAGTTAAGCAAGAGAGTCTCGAACCGGGATTGAAACAGGGAATTGCGATCGCCCTGCAAGAATGGCAGTTGACAGTTGACAGTTGACAGTTGACAGTTGACAGTTAACAGTTGACAGTTGACAGTTAACAGTTGACAGTAGACCTCTTGCAAAAAAAATCTATGCTATAATAGAAGGTTTTCAATTTAATCCCCCTAGAGCTAACTCATAATT
>NZ_JAUBVR010000105.1:0-2964 GCF_036705955.1 Microcoleus sp. A6-C6
TATCCTTTCTCTTCGCTGTGCTTATCTCAACGGTCAACTTTCAATTTGATGTATTTGCCAAAGTGAGATGCACCCCTTAGCAAAGAACTGTTTTGGTCTAACGAGTCGATGCTAACACTGGGCAGTTCGATTAAATTTGTGGCAGAAGTTGTTAGTAGCAACTGGCAAAATGATTATTCCCGTAAGGTCGAAGACTACGCAGTTTTAGGTATTCCTGAATATTGGATTGCAGACCACGCAGGATTGGGTGGTACTCAACACATTGGGAAGCCCAAACAACCCACCCTCTCTATCTGCACTTTAGTGAATGGGGAATATCAAATTCAGCAGATTCGGGGTAATCAAACCATTGTCTCTCTAACTTTCCCAGATTTAAAACTGACTGCTGAACAAGTGTTGATGGCTGGCAGGTAACAGTTGACAGTTGACAGTTGACAGTTGACAGTTGACAGTTGACAGTTGACTTCGGAGTGCGAATTTTTTAGGCAGGGGCTTAAATCCCCTGCCTAAAAACAATCCACCTAAAGGTGGGGCTTAAATCCTCTGTGCTTCGGTAAAATCACTATAAGCTGTTGGGCACTTAAATTGGATGTTGAAAAACAATCAAACAATGAGTGGGGTGGGCGGGAGAGCCCGCTCTAAATATACGCTGATATCAGGTCGTGAGTTGATGACTCCTTTGCTTTGCCAATAAGCAACAAGTTCTGCTCCAGTTTTAGGTGCGTTGCTCAGAACTTTTCTGATCGATAAAACACGTAGGATATATTCAGATAAAGGTAGGTTTAGTCGCAAGGCTTCAGTAGATAGTTGACTTTCTAACTCCGGTAGCAACTCTAATTGAATGCTTATTTCTGCATTTCTCATCGATCGAGATTCTCAATTAATCGTAGCTGATTTCCTGATTATTAGAATATTCCTGCCACATAACGGCACAACCGAAAAAATTAAACACACTTTCATTGAACCTTTTCTGTTCCCGATCGGTCTAAATCACAGACAGACCCATCAAGATCTAATTTATATCTACTTTTTTAGAATATGTACCTTGTAAAAAACTTTCACATTAAAAAAGAGCTAACTCCCTGGCTGAGTGGGCTTCTAGCCACCGGATTGCTGGCAGGAGTAGGCTACACAGCTTACAGCCAACTCGCAGTCAAACAGCGTAGCGAAACCGGGCGCAAGGAAAAAACCGTTGCTGTAGAAAGGCTCAACCTGCCGATTACAATTTCGGCAAACGGCACAATTGTACCCGAACGTTCCGTCAACGTCAGCCCCAAAACTTCAGGAGTGCTCAAAAGTTTGCTTGTCAACGAAGGAGATAGCGTTGAAAAAGGGGAGATTCTCGCCTACATGGACGACTCCAACCTCCAAGGCCAACTTACCCAAACTCGCGGACAACTCGCAGGGGCCGAAGCAAACTTGCAAAAATTGCTCAACGGTAATCGCAGCCAAGATATTGCTGCGGCTAAGGCAGTTTTAGCAGAACAACAAGCCAGTCTGGAAAAATTGCTCAACGGGAATCGCAGCCAAGATGTTGCTGTAGCTGAGGCGCAAGTCGCAGAACAACAGGCAAATTTACAAAAATTGCTCAATGGGAATCGAACTCAGGAGATTGTCGTCGCCGAGGCGCAATTAGCTGAACAACAGGCAAATTTACAAAAGTTGCTTGAGGGGAATCGGCCTGAAGATATCGCCCAAGCAAGTGCCAAACTCAAAGATGCCGAATACGCTAAAAATCAAGCAGAGGATGACTTTCAGAGAAATCAAGAACTCTATTCTGCTGGGGCGATTGCTTTGCAAATTGTCAACAATTCCCGCACCGCGCGCGATCGAGCCGGCACGCAAGTCAGACAAGCCGAACAAGCTGTAGCTTTGCTGAAGGCCGGTGCTCGCCCCCAAGAAATCGCAGCAGCTAGGGCTGCGGTGGAGCAGAAACGGCAAGCTTTGGTCCTGGTGCGATCGGGCGCGCGCCCCGAAGATATCGCTGCGGGACGGGCTGCGGTGGAGCAGAAACGGCAAGCTTTGGCCCTGGTGCGATCGGGCGCGCGCCCCGAAGAAATCGCCCAAGCCCGCGCCGCAGTCGAGCAAAAACAGCAAGCTTTGGCGCTGCTAGAAGCCGGTTCTCGCCCCGAAGAAATCGCCCAAGCCCGCGCCCAAGTTCTCTCCGCTAGAGGCAGCCTGCAAAGCGTCCAAGCCCTGATCGATGACACTGTGTTACGGGCTCCTTTTAGTGGCACTGTCACCCGCAAATACGCAGATCCGGGCGCTTTTGTGACTCCCACGACAGCGGGAAGTGCGGTTTCTTCGGCGACTTCTTCTTCGATTTTGTCCTTAGCTTCAAAAAATCAATTAATCGCAAACGTAGCAGAAACTAATATTGCTCAAATTCAGATCGGCCAAGCTGCGTCTATTCAAGCCGATGCTTTTGCAGGAAAAACTTTTGCAGGTAAAATCACTCAAATTTCGCCTCAGTCGATCGTCCAGCAAAATGTGACAAGTTTTGAGGTAAAAGCCGCAATTATTAATGATGACAAACAAATGCTGCGTTCTGGGATGAATGTAAATGTCGAGTTTAAAGCAGGCGAACTCAAAAATGTTTTGGTAGTCCCCACAGCGGCAATTGTCCGCCAACAAAGGGCAACGGGGGTATTTGTTCCCGGCGGAAAAGATGGAAAACCTGCTTTTATGCCGATTAAAACTGGTATGACAGTGGATGACAAGACGGAAGTGCGATCGGGTTTAAAAGGAGATGAAAAAGTGCTGATTAGTGTACCCTCCGGATTGCGGCCTAGATCCCAAACTCCATCATCGGGTGGAATTCCAGGTTTGCAACCAGGTGGCGGAACCCGCTTGCGTTAGTTGTCAGTTGACTGTTGTCAGTAGTCAGTGGTTGACAATTACCAATGCCCTATGCCCTATGCCCTATGCCCTATGCCCAATCAATAATAACATGAAATTAAAGAC
>NZ_JAUBVR010000105.1:3064-15953 GCF_036705955.1 Microcoleus sp. A6-C6
TCCCCCAGCCATCAACAAAATCTCAAACATTCAAATCGCATTCATGGCAACAGAAGCGCTGTGGAATAATAAATTGCATACCAATTAATTATCGATCTCCCTCTTCTCTCCCTCTGCGCTTTCTGCGCTCTCTGCGGTTAAAAAAAATCTTAATCCCCACCAACTAGACATTACCAATCCCCAACCACCCAATGAAACTAAAGACTCCCCCAGCCATCAACAAAATCTCAAACATTCAAATCGCATTCATGGCAACAGAAGCGCTGTGGAATAATAAATTGCGTACCAATTAATTATCGATCTCCCTCTGCGCTCTCTGCGCTCTCTGCGGTTAAAAAAAATCTTAATCCCCACCAACTAGACATTACCAATACCCAACCACCTAATGAAACTAAAGACTCCCCCAGCCATCAACAAAATCTCCAACGTTCAAATCGCATTCATGGCGACAGAAGCGCTGTGGAATAATAAATTGCGTACCAGTTTAACCATGCTGGGCGTAATAATTGGGATATCTTCAGTAATTGCCATTACTTCAGTAGGACAAGGAGTCCAAAAATCAACAGAAGAACAGTTAAAATCTTTAGGTACAAATGTGCTGTTGGTGTTATCCGGTGCTTCTCGAACGGGCGGTGTCAGTCAGGGAAGCGGTTCTGCTACTACCCTGACTTGGGATGACGCTAGGGCGATCGGCAAACAAGCTCCCGCAGTCAAAGCAATTACCGCTTATTTGCAGCGCCAAGTCCAAGTCGTTTACGGCGGACAAAATTCATTTACTGCGATTTTGGGAACAGATTTAAACTATCCAGATGTGAAGAACATTCAACCCCAACAAGGACGGTTTTTTACTGAGGATGAATTGAATGCTGCTGAGCCAGTAGTTGTCCTCGGTTCTAAGGTGCGGGACGAACTTTTTGGAGCCGGAGCTAATGCGCTATCCTCCGATATTCGCATTCAGGGAAACCGCTACAAGGTCATTGGAGTGATGGAATCCAAGGGGTCTGTAGGGGGAACCGATCAGGACGATCGAGTGTATATTCCCCTCAAAAATATGTCTTCGCGGATTGTGGGGAGAAATTCTTTAGCCGGGATTGCGATTTCGGGTTTTTGGTTGGAAACTGCCGGTGAAGCGGATTTAGCGGATGCTCAATTTCAAGTAGAAAATATCCTGCGCTTGCGCCACAATATTTATCCGCCGCAACCGGATGATTTTCGAGTTGTCAATCAAACTGAGATCGTTAATGCTTTCAGCAATGTGATAGGTTTATTTACGGTGATGGTGGGAGCGATCGCCGGAATTTCTTTGGTAGTTGGCGGCATCGGTATTGCTAATATTATGTTGGTGTCTGTTGTGGAGCGCACGAAGGAAATCGGGATTCGCAAAGCGGTAGGTGCTACTAATGCAGCAATTCTGATTCAATTTATGGCGGAATCTATTTTAGTGTCTACGGTGGGGGGAACGGCGGGAATTGGGTTGGGAATTGCGATCGCCTTTGGGGCCTCGACAGCGTTCAAATTTCCCTTTGTGGTTTCTGTATGGTCGATTACAGCAGGTTTTGGGCTATCTTTTACCGTCGGGTTGTTAGCTGGAGTATTGCCGGCTCGGAATGCCGCTCGCTTAGATCCGATCGCAGCTTTACGCAATGATTAAGTTTAAGCAATATAAGCTATTGTGGGGTGGGCATCCTGCCCGCCCGAAAGCCTAAATTGTAATTCAGCTTATACTGCACCAGCTTGAAAAATCTGGTTTGCTGTGAGGTTCAAATCGGGGAAGGTTTGCGATACAATGCGATCGTTCTCTCGAAACTTGAAGATTTGATATTCACCATCAACCAAGTTACAGACAGAAATTGTCGGTTGTTTGGGATTACCAATAAAATTGCGTCCGCCCAACGCCGCATAATCCACAATCCAATATTCAGGAATACCCATCTCCTCATAATCGGCATATTTCCAATAGTAATCATCGCGCCAATTGGTTGACACAACCTCAATCGCCAAAGGTATCGATGCACCCAAACTGAGGGTAGACTGTTTTTGCCATAAAGTTTCGTTCACCAGATTTGCACGATTCAGCACCAACACATCAGGGAAATAACCAGAATCTTTTTCAGGAGGTCTAACTATCACTTGGTTGGGGATACCGTAGGGTAATCCCAGACTTTCTATTTGAAAGGAAATTTTGATTGTAAGAAAGCCTTTAACTTCCTCGTGTTCGCCTACTGGTTGTGCCATCTCAACAATATCTCCATTATGCAGTTCGTAGCGTACCGCCGAATTTTCGGGCAGCCACTCCACAAATTCCTCGAAGTTTACGAGTCTGGGTAAAGCTTGAGTCATAGGTTTTGAGAATTACCGATAATATAAATTATATCTCTATCTGCGTTTATCTGCGTGCCTCTGGGGTTACAAATTCCGAATCTGCCAGCCTTGCTAGATTCAGACAATTTAAAATGCTGGATTTGATCGGGCGCTTTTCATCCCAAAATACGATCGCTGAATAAAAGTTAATTGCCGCCGATGAACTCAAAAGCTCAAAAGTTTGACGTGCCTCTCTCTCGCTGTCAAAGCTGAGAAAGTAAACAGTATCATCGAAGATTGCAGGTTTATTAGCTATTTCACCGATTAACCTAAAATCCAATTTTTTATAAAGCCCGCAAATCGCAATTTTCCAAGATTGGAAGCTATAATCGCCTACTCCAAAAATCGAAAACCGAGGGTTATTTTGATAAATCTTGCTTTTGCGATTATCTAGATATTGCCCGCACTTCTCTAGATAACGTCCGGTTTTAGGAGCTATAGTTTTGATATTTTCGGTTGACTCGCCAATAAATTTTTGAGTTACTAAAATATAGCGATTTGTGGCATTAATCCGATCTTGAGCAACATCCGAGCCTTTAAGTAGCGGAAATAGATAAGTTTCCTCAAGTTCGACAGCTTCCCCAAATCCATTGACAAAAAGATTATCAATTTTACGAAACTCCATCACATTCGAGCAGTCATGCTTTACGCCCGATCGCCATTTCGTACCAGATTTTACAGCATATAAATTACTCAACTTATTGAAAGAATCTATATCTTTAATTAGAAGATTATTTTGATAGCCTATGCGGTGGGATTCTGAACATTCTAAACTGCTAAATACATCGCAGAAGTAGTTCTGCGAGCTTGAGTCAAACTGGCAGAATAACAAACAGGCATCCACATTTGCATCAAAATACTTTTTAGCATCTATTTTGTAAGTTGCACAGCTAGCGAGATTAAGTTTTTTTGAATGAATGTAGTTCAATAACTTTCGAGCAACGGAAGTCTTGCAAAGCATTGCCAGAGTTGCGTCACGATTTTGCAACCAATGAATTGCTTTAATTAGCATCCATTCTGAGATGTCAAAATTACTTTTACCTGTGAGTGCATCTAAGCCAGCGTGCTTTTGAAAATTACTTTTTTTAGGCAAATTTTCACTACCAATAGTTCCTTGGCGTGAGTTTGTCACCCAAGGAAAGTTACCAAGTACCAACACCTGATGATTAAATTGCTTGATTAATGATGTCCAGTCAAACTCAAAAAAATCTCCGTGCTTAACCTCACATCTTTCATCCTGTAACAATTGATGTTTGGCTCGTAATTCTGTTAAGTAAATTTGATTTATTTCAACGCCGATAATCTTGCTGGCGGATGGAAAGGAATTTGCAGCCGCTTGAATGAAATTACCTATGCCGCAAGTTGGCTCAATGATAATTTTGGGGTTAATATCAAGTTCTATCAATTTTCTACACACCATTTCAGCTAATTCTGGGGGTGTTTGAAAATCTCCGTATTCTAGTTTTGTTTTGCGAACTGTGGAAATCATGAGTTAAATCTATACACTGCGATAACGCCGTCTTGTTGTCCGGCACGCTCAATTACTCTGCCATATTGAAGTCGCCATTGTAACGCATTAGAAATGGTTAAAAAACCCTGTAGTGGCGGATTTGTCATTATTTCGCTTGCATTTTTATCTGCCTCAATTTCGTCAACTGGTAGATTTTTGTCAAGCAAAAAAGCCAGCAAATCATCTTTGTTGCCTTCGTTATCTAAAATATTGTGAATCCCACGGGTCATTTGAAAATCTGCTGTTCTTTCGGCACTTACGTAAATTGTATGCAGAATATTCAGCGTTGCAGTTCGATTTGTACTGTTGTCTGTCTTTTCGTAAACAAAGATAATCAGTGAATATCCCAGCCCAAAAATCTTTTGTCTTGCAGATTTAAAAGGGCATGAGGATTGTGGTTGTCTAACGCTTGTTACCTTGACATCCACAAGTAGCCCGGGAAAATCGATGCCGCTTGCTGAATTTCCTTCTAAAAATTCATAACGCAGCTTGAGATACAGTTTGAACTTTTGTTCTAAATATGTTCCAATAGCCTTTCCGTCTGTGATTCCGTAAAGCAGAGGTTCTGGATGTTGAGACTCGGCGGCTGAAAATATTGCTGCCTCAGAACAAAGAATTTCTACGGTCAGAATCGTCATATAGCGAACCTTGCAGAATTTTTGATATATTTTTAATGAATTTTGGTGGGTTAGGACGCGATTTAAGCTCTATTTATGAGTAACCTAAGTTATATCATGTTTGGTATTATTCGGTGTAAATTTCAAGTTTAGAGAGTTAGAATGTGAACTTTTAGTATATAATATAAAAGTGCGGAAATTATGCCTATTTCTCACGGTCTAACTCCTGCTGGAAGAATACTAAGTCGGGGTGAGAAGACAAGCAACGGTAGAAATAATAACTCTGCCATCTGATTTATAGTAATTATGCCTAAGCAAAGATCTCGTTACGATGAGCTACACGATCTATATTCTGAGATTTTATCCACAAAGTCCGGTACACGTTATGAAAGGCTTGCTGCTTTTGTCTTTAAGGCTCTTGAGCAAAGTAATACAGTCATCCACAATCTCGAACTGCGAGGCGAATCGGGAGCCCCGCATCAAATAGATGTCACCATCGAACGCAGTGGAAAACGCCAACGCACTTTAGTGGAATGTAAAGATTTTGATATTTCTGGTGATAAAGTGGGACTTGGTGTTATCCGAAATTTCTACGGTGTGATAGCTGACATTAAGCCGCCGCCGGATGAATCATATATTGTAACCTGCAATGGATTTACTGATGGCGCTGAACGCTATGCAAAAAGTATGCACATTGGTCTTGTGGTTCTAAGAGAGTTTCGCGAATCTGATTGGGATGGACGTATTCGACAAATTGATCTACATCTAAATATGGTCGTTCCATCGCAGCCAAGGATTGATATTGAGTTCAAACAAGATGACGATCGGCAGAAGATAGCTAACGATATTCAAACTGTTGGTAGATATCTAAACGGATTAGGGCGCGATCAACCAGTTTTCTTTAATACTCCAGAGGGGCGCTTTCAAGCAAACGATTTTGTTGAACGAAACATGAAATTCTCTGTTAGTACGCCGCCAGGTGCAGTTGAGCATGATGTAGACGTGTCAAATATTACATTTGAGGTTGACAATCTTGGTTCAGTTGAACTCAAATGCCTTAAGATATCCTATGAAATTGTTCATACTGAAGAAACAATTGAGATAGGTGCAAATAAAATTGCTAAATTACTTTTGCAAGGCATTGGATCAGACAATAAAGTCATTTGGGATGATGATCTGCGTCGGTTTACAGTTGACAAAATAAGCAAAAAAGTTCTTTGATGAGACGACCGTAATCTTGTTATGGAACCCTCGCATAACAATCCTGGCTTGGTAAAGAATAAAGCCCCCGTAACTTCTCCCCCTGGGGGAAGTTACGTTTAAATTTTATCAATAACTTTCTTTCACCAAGTTACACCTTTTAATTCAATAGGAAATAGCTGGCGATCGTCGGCTCAACAATCTTCGTCAAAAGCATGAATCAGATACTAACCTGTTTCTTGCTGCTCTTCGGCATCTTCTTTATCCATCCAAGTCAAACTCAACGTCATCTACCTTGAAGATTTAATCTTATCAATAACCTGCAACATTCTCTTTGCACAGGTAACTGCCTGATCTGGGGTTTGGCACTCTGAGGCTCGGATTCGCTCAATATGAACCCCCTCATGGGCAAGCATAGTTGTCCTATCATGTGCTTCTGCTGGTGTTTCGTTGTGTACAGTATCACCATCTACTTCTACAACCAGTAAAACACCGTTTTTAACAATGACAAAATCTGGTTCAATTCTTTTGTATTTTTCACCACCTCTAATGAAAACGGGTAATGGAGCAAAGGATACCCCAAGTGATTTAAGAGCTTTGTAAAAAAGCTCTTCGTTCTGAGAACGAAATAAAAGCCCGTCTACTGTTCTCGAAGGTATATTATCAGACCTAACACGACCTTGATTATTGACACCTTTACCTGTGACCCAATTGTTTGCTTTTTGGCGCCACTCCTCACCTGCGCTCAGAATTGGACTAATACTCAAAGAACCTAAATAATCATCTGGGTATGGTTTGAGGGCGTTGCTTAATCAGGGTATGAAAAAGAATTAGGCAAAAATCCAGAAGCTTTGTGGACAATGGTTTTTATGATTTGCATATTTAGCCGTTCATACCGTAAATCAGCAACGCCGGTTTGAGAAGTATTCTTGCCTTCTCCAGAATTAGATTTTCACATCCTTCAATATCGTCAGAATTTTGCGAGTAAAGGCAATCAGGAACTTGAAGATAGAGGTGGTAAGTGTTTTGGCCGTATTGTTCCTCACACAAGTTGAGACTATACTCTGCATTTGCTAGGAGAGCCACCTCACGCACGGAACCTTCTGACGCAAATAGCCTTGCGCTGGTCGCCAGGAGAGCTTCGATATCATTAATGAGTCTGCGACTTGGGTTTGAGGTCATGCGGAGGTATTAGAACTTTTAGACTAAGAATATCGCAAAACATCGCCCTACAGCAATAGATTAAAAAAACAGAGGGCGGGTGGGTGCATAAAACTTGACTGCAAAATTCAAATTTTATACTCTACACCCGCCCTCGCAAAATTCCCTTAATAAGCGTCTTGCAGCTCGTAGAAATCAGGGGAAATGTAATCTTTCCGCAGCGGCCAGCCTACCCAATCTTCGTTCATCAAAATCCGTTTCAGATTCGGATGTCCTTCGTAGACAATGCCGTACATATCGTAGGATTCCCGCTCTTGGAAATCTGCCGCTTTCCAAATCCAGTACACTGATGGTACTCTCGGATCTTCGCGGGGGATAAATACTTTGACGCGGACTTCTTCGGGATGGGAAGCATTATCTGTCAGCTTAGCCAAGTGGTAGACGCTGACTAAATCTTCTCCAGGGCCTTGGTCGTAGGCGCACTGGTACTGCATATAATTGAAGCCGTAGGCATACAGTGCTGTTGACATCGGAATTAGGAATTCGCGATCGACCTTTAATATCTCCACGCCCAAATTATCGGCCGCCAAAGCTTCGTGATCGAAGCCATTCTGAGTCAACCACTGAGAAACCTTCCCAGCTTCAACAATCGAAGTTTCTGTCTCAGCCACGTTGTACCTCCTGTTTTTGTCCTGCAAGCAGGGCGGGCGGTACGGGCATTCCCATTGCTTCCGTCAATTCCTTCGGTGGGGCTATCCGGCCGGGAATTGACAAATACTTGCCGTCCAAAATGTCATCTACTACTTTCATTTTGTGGGGTCTGGTGTAGTAGCGGTGGGTGGGTAGCAAGTTGCCACGTTCCTGCATCGAATCGTTGGCGATTTTTTTCCGCAGTTTGATAATTGCGTCAATAATCGCTTCTGGACGGGGAGGACAACCGGGGATGTACACATCTACGGGAATCAGTTTGTCAACGCCTCTGACTGCTGTGGGCGAGTCTACGCTGAACATTCCGCCGGTGATGGTGCAAGCGCCCATCGCGATCACGTATTTGGGTTCAGGCATTTGTTCGTACAGCCGCACCAAGATGGGGGCGTACTTCATGGTAATTGTACCGGCGGTGATTAACAAGTCGGCTTGCCGGGGGCTCGATCGCGGTACTAGACCAAATCTGTCGAAGTCGAAGCGCGATCCAATTAAAGCTGCAAATTCGATGAAGCAGCAAGCCGTGCCGTAAAGCAGTGGCCACAGACTCGAAAGTCTCGCCCAGTTATAGATGTCATCAACCGTAGTTAGGATGACGTTCTCGGATAATTCGGATGTGACTTGCGGACGCTCTGCCGGATTGACAATTAGCGATTTTTGTGATGTGTCAGAACTTAAGACCATTCTAAGGCTCCTTTGCGCCATGCATATACAAGAGCAATAACGAGGATCGTGATGAAAAACAAGGCTTCGATGAAAGCCAAGAGTCCTAGCTGGTTGAAAGCTACCGCCCAAGGATAGAGGAAGACGGTCTCTACGTCGAAGATGACGAAGACCAGGGCGAACATATAATATCGGATGTTGAACTGAATCCAGGCTCCGCCGATCGGCTCGACGCCAGATTCGTAGGTAGTACGTCGGTCGTAGGGACGACTTTTGGGCCGTAGTACCTTAGACGCCGTGAGGGCGAGGATAGGCACTAGGCTCGAAATTAACAGGAAGCCTAAGAAATACTCGTAGCCGCTAAGTGCAAACACGGTGAATGATTACTGCCTCTGTGAAAGGGTTTGTAACTCGATCTTTACATTATATAGATTTTGCGTAGCTAGAATTACGAATTGGTTGAGATTAATCGTCCATCTTCTGCAATATTTTTTAATCTTGATAGCATAACCCGGCTGGTCACGCTATAACCTTTGTTCACGCTATGCGTATGTTGTAATATTCCACAAAACCAGTAAGCTGTGATAGTAGGTTGCTAGGAGGTGAAAAGCTTACTACACCGTACCTTGACAAATAAATACTATGTACGCAAAAAACAGCAACAGCACCGCTGACACCGTGAAAGTACAGGCTGATAGAGAATCTCTCAGACTACAGTTCAGCACTCGGTACAACCCCATTTTTGGTGGGAAGCGCAAGTATCAACCGTTAGGGATGAAGGATACACCTGAGAATCGTCAACGGGCAGAAGCGATCGCCTTTCGGATCGAAAACGATTTGCTACACCCCGACTGGGATCAGTTGTTTGACCCTACGTTTGCCAAGTACGGACTAAAAGCACAGTACGCAGCTTTACAGTTAGCAGCGCCTATCCCAGAGGCGGAAGCCGAGTTGACGGTGGGTGCAATGTGGGAGGACTACTTAGAGTGGAAGCGCCCGCAATTGCAAGCAACTACCTTTCTAAAGCAACACGCAGGAATTTTTACCAACACAATTAAAGGTTTGGTTTGGGATTCAATCGAAAGAAAGCTTTTAGATACGGGTAAAGGGATAGCTGACAAGGTTCTATTGGATGTAAATGCCGATATGGTGACATCGCTCAATATCACTGATAATTACTCAAAACGAACGCTAGCCGCCTTATCAGAAGCCTTTACCAGACTACAGTATCAAGGCAAAACTCAGCTAACAAAAAACCCGTTTATTCTCGAAAACAAAGTTGAAAATACAACGGATATCTACCAACCAATTATCAATGCGGACGGTACAGAGCGAGAATGGTGGGATATACCCGACAATGAATCAGACGCCGAAGAGCGCGATCGACGTGCCTTTACAAAAGAGGAACGTGACACGATCATTGATGCTTTTTACAAGCATAAAAACGCATCACCACGTCAAATGGCTCCCTTAGTCGAATTCCGTTTTCTAACAGGTTGTCGTAGTGGTGAGGCGTTTGCTTTGCGTTGGCGTGATTGCTTCCGAGGTGAAGAGAAAAACAATATCGTTTTTAGTCGCAGTTATGACGGGCAATCTAAGGTAACAAAGAAGACGAAAACAGGTGATATACGCATCTTTAAAATGTACCCTAAACTAAGGGAACTTTTGTTAAGAATCAAGCCCGAAAACGCACAGCCTAACGATTTAGTATTTACTAAGTTAAATGGCAAGGGCTGGGATACTGGTAATGCTTACACCCTATGGACAGAAAGTGTAAACACCAGAGGGGATATTAGGTATAAATACCCCGGCATTGTATCTCAGTTAGTTAGTGATGGCTTAATCAGCGGGTATCTGCCTTTTTATAGCTGCCGTCATACGTTCATAAGCCTACAGGCACACGCAGGTACTGACTTATTCTTGCTGGCTACAGCGTGCGGCAATAGTGTAGAGGTTATCCAGAAACACTATTTAGGGGTTAACCCTGATGTAAGTTTTGCAGGCATCTAACCCTACCCAGTACAACCTACTTACTACCCGCCCTAGCCCGGCGGGGTTTTTTGTGCCTATTTTCTGATTTACTCACTACCCACCCTACCCTATTCCCTCTATTTTCACTCTCTCGTTACATTCTCATTTATTGTTTTTATTGACAAATAAGAACACTATATTTAGCTATATTTACCTATACGCTTTCTGCAACCCTATATGGTTTAGTCCTAAGAACTGCTACACTCTTTAATGTATATTTTAAGATTAGCTGACCTACTCTTTTGAGCTATGAGCGATCGAGCCACTGAGACTAAGACCCTCGATCGGCACGAGTGCCGCGCCTGCGGCTACGTCTACAATCCGAAAAAGGGCGATCCTAAAAATGACATTGCCCCTGGCACGGCTTTTGAAGATTTGCCCCTAACTTGGGTTTGTCCCGTTTGTGCGGGGCGCAAGTCAGTGTTTCAAAATCTCGGCCTGCTGGAAGGGGTGTCGGGGTTTAAGGCAAATCAGCGTTACGGTGTCGGTGTCAACGGCATGACCGAAGGTCAGAAAAGTTTGCTGATTTTTGGCGGCTTGGTCGTTGGTTTCTTGTTTTTACTTAGTATGTATGGTTTGCAGTAAAACGATTGTGAGATTTTGGCAACGAATTGTAATGTTATTGGCGGCTGCACTCATCTGTACGAGTTGCAGCACGATCGGTTCTGTGAGTTACAACCCTTGGCAGGTGATTTCCTTGCCTACGTCCGCTAATTTGCAGGATATTGCCTTTACGGGCAACGATCAGCACGGCTGGGTTGTTGGTTCGGAGGCGACTCTGTTTGAAACGATCGACGGCGGGACTAACTGGAAGCCGATCGCACTGGATATAGACGAGCCGAGATCGCGTTTCTCGTCGGTGAGTTTTTCCGGTTCCGAAGGCTGGATAGTCGGGCAGCCTTCGGTTTTGCTCCACACTACCGATGAGGGCAAGTCTTGGACGCGGATTGCTTTGAGTGCTCAGTTACCGGGTTCTCCCAGTACGATCGCAGCTATTGGCCCAAATACGGCTGACATGACGACGGATGTAGGCGCCATTTACCGCACTTCTGACGGCGGCAAAAATTGGAAAGCGATTGTCCAGGATTCCTTTGGGGTAGTTCGCAATATCAACCGTTCAGAAGACGGGCAGTATGTTGCGGTATCCTCAAAGGGCAATTTCTACTCCGTGTGGAAACCAGGACAAAATGCTTGGGAACCTCACAACCGTAACAGTTCTCGTCGCCTACAAAATATGGGCTTTACGAAGGACGGGCGTTTGTGGATGCTCGCCCGCGGCGGTCAAATTCAGTTTAGCGATCCCGAAAGTGCTGAAGGTTGGGGAAAACCGTTTTTTCCCGATCGCAAGGCGAGTTGGGGTTTGCTAGATATGGCTTACCGGACTGATAATGAAGTTTGGGTAGCCGGCGGCGGCGGCAATTTGCTGTGCAGTTTGGACGGCGGGAAAACTTGGCAAAAAGACCGCGAAGTTGAGGATGTTCCCGCTAATTTTTACAAAATTGTCTTCATGGGCCCCGATCGCGGATTTGTGATTGGCGCGAGCGGCACTCTACTTAAATATCAAGGTGCAGCGCAAGCTGCTTGATAGTAGAATAGTAATAGAGATTGTCTGTTGATTTGTTGTTGAAAGGAGGAATCTAAATGTCTGGTACAACTGGAGAACGTCCGTTTGGGGACATTATTACAAGCATCCGTTATTGGGTAATTCACAGCCTCACCATTCCAGCTTTGTTTATTGCTGGATGGCTGTTTGTGCAAACGGGTTTGGCTTACGATGCTTTCGGAACTCCTCGCCCTAACCAGTATTTCACAGAGCAGCGGGAAGAAGTGCCGATTATCTCGGATCGCTTTGAAGCTAAGAAACAAGTAGATCAGTTCATTGGCAAGTAATTTTACAAGGATTTGGAAAAATGACGAGCAGAACGCCAAACAATGAGCCAATTTCGTATCCGATTTTTACGGTACGCTGGTTGGCAGTTCATACTTTAGGTGTCCCAACAATTTTCTTTTTGGGCGCGATCGCAGCAATGCAATTTATTCAACGATAGGAGTTTACAATGCCTGAGCGCGTTCCTAATCCCAACGAGCAGCCCGTAGAGTTAAATCGGACTTCCCTTTATTTGGGTCTGTTGCTGATTTTTACTCTGGGTATTTTGTTCTCCAGTTATTTCTTTAATTAACTGGTTTTTGAGTTTTATCTCTGTGGTTCAATCCAATTTGTTTAGCTGTGAATTAGTGAGGTAATCGCTATGTTTAGTGAAAGTGGCAGAATTCCTTTGTGGCTGGTAGCTACCGTCGCAGGCCTCGGTGTTCTGAGCATTGTCAGCCTTTTCTTCTACGGTGCTTATGCCGGTTTGGGTTCTTCGATGTAAGGAGAATCTCGCGTATTTTACGCCTAAAACCCCCCTTGAAAAAGGGGGGTTTTAATTATAAAAGAAGGAAGAAGAAAGAAGTCAGTAGTCAGTAGTCAGTAGTCATTAGTCATTAGTCAGTAGTCAGTAGTCATCACGAAGAAGGAAGAAGTCAGTAGTCATTAGTCATTAGTCATTAGTCATTAGTCATCAGGTAAGGATTCAGGTAAAAAATAGTTGATTGAGAGCCGAAAAATATGGTAATGTAGTCAGATGAGCGAAAAGCCAGA
>NZ_JAUBVR010000106.1:0-15505 GCF_036705955.1 Microcoleus sp. A6-C6
GGATAAGTACGACGGGGCACGTCGGAACTTCGATCTTTGAGATCGTAAACGCTTAGGGAGATTGGATCTCTGGGTCATGTGCAGCAATGTTCTTGATTTAAGTCCGGTCTAAGATCTAAGAATCCTTGTGCGTTCACGCGCCCGGAGTGTCAATCGTCATTGCTTGGGCCCAAATTTGCCTGAAAGTCAAGTTGCAGTTGTTTGGGTAGTTGGTCTACTTGAAAATACCGATGAAATTTTTCGGTAACTTGTAACCAATACGATCGCCCATCCGTTGGCTTCCGTTTCCGCACGAAACCCATTTCTACCAGTTCCTGCACCTGTTGGTAAGCCCCAGACCCCCGCAAATTCACTAAATCTGGCTGCGTGATGCCACCTTTCAGGGCGATCGCCGCCAGCGTCCGCAAAGCCCCAACACCTAATTCTGGAGGTATTAAAGTTTGCATTAAACTGGCAAACTCGTCTCTGAGTTGCAGGCTGTATCCCGTCGGCGTTTCAACAACTTCTAACGCACTGTCGCGGTGGGAAGAGTCAGACATGAGTTCGATGATGGCGTCTTCGGCTTCAGATCGATCGCACTTGGCAATCTCAGCAATCTCTGCAAGCGACACCGGCTGACCTTTTAAGTAAAGTATGGCTTCTATTGTTGTGGCTAAGCGAGTCATTTAGGAATTAGTAATTGGGAATTGAGACGTTGCAGGAATCAGGATTTAGTTATCTAGAAAATAAGTCGGAACGATTTATACCAAATCCTGCTCTGTTTCCTAGTCCGCGGAGGCGTACGAAAGTTTGTGTAGTAAGTAACTACACAAAATTAATTACATAAAGACTCCTTGCTAGGTAAGGCTTTCACGCGAAATATTGTGTAATTAATTTTGCACGACTACTTAGCGATTTCAATCGCCGAGTCTATTGTCGGCCATTAATCAATCCAACTGTCGGCCAGTCAGTTCTACAAAAATATCCTCTAAATTAGAAGGACGAACCATCATACCAGTCTTGTCATCTTTCGCATCCAGATAAAAATTAGCCTCTTCCAGAGTCGGGAAAAACTTGTATTCCCAGCGATCGCCAATTTGCTTCATCACCAACCCTTGACCGTGTTCCTGCCGCAGTTGCGCCAACGTTCCCAGTTTAATTAACTTACCGCCATCCATAATCCCGATGCGATCGCACAAATACTCCACTTCATCCATATAATGCGTAGTCAACAGCATCGTCATTCCCTGCTTATTCAAATCTAGAATAATTTCCCACAAACGCCGTCGGGTTTGCGGATCTAACCCTACAGTCGGTTCATCCAAAAATAAGATTTCCGGTTCATGCAAAAGCGATCGGGCAATTTGCAACCTCCGCTTCATTCCGCCCGACAAAGTTTTTACTAAATCATCTCGCCTTTCCGCTAATTCTACATATCCCAACCACTGTTTAATCAACTGTTGCCGTTTCGGATTTGGGATGTGGTGCATCCGCCCGTGAAACTCCATATTTTCCCAGACAGAAAGCTCATTATCCACGCTGGTTTGTTGCAGGACAACCCCGATGGACTGTTTAACTTGCAAACTTTGGCGCATCACGTCATATCCAGCTACCTGAATTTGACCGCTGCTGGGTTTAGTCAGGGTAGTCAGCATCCGAATAGTCGTCGATTTGCCAGCACCGTTGGGGCCCAGGAGACCGAACATTTCTCCGGCTTCAATTGTGAACGAAAGGTCATTGACAACGGGAATTTTATTGTAGATTTTGCAGGCGTTTTGCAGGGAAACAGCGGCATTCATAGGTATTTCGGTATCATTTATTGTAATCAGGCTTTTTATTCTCAGTCAGAGCGTGTCGGGTCAATTAACATAATACTTGTTGGGGCGGGTTCGCAAACAATCTCTAATTCACATCTAAAATATCTATAAACCCGCCCCCACTAAGCGACAAAATGTGATTGCGGGCAATTCAACAGACATGATATCATCTCTGGATGCAGAAACAGGTGCGATCGATTAAATTTTCTGGTAACAGTCATCGGTACAAATAGCATAAAAACCTGGTTTTTATGCTATTTGTGCACGAGTTTTGTTAATGTAACTAATCTGAGTGCGATCGGCAGGTAGAAGGCTGATTTTTTTTACCGCTTGCAGCACCCACTTATTGTGGTTTAGCTAAGTCGGGTTGCAATTCTATTATGCGTTTGTCAAGTTTGCTTGCGGCTTCGCTAATCGTTACAGGCGGTTTGCTGCCGTCGAGATACATAATTATCAGATAACTTCCTATTTTACCCCGCCGAAATACCGCGATTTCGACATTCATGGTTACACCTTGTATTTGTCCTTGATTTGTCCAACCACGCGATACCTCGCCAATCTTTTCTTCTAAGGTTAAAGCAGTAAGATTAGTAAAGTTAACTTCCTTGTTGCCACTACTATTTAAACCTTTCGAGAATTCTTTTGCAAAAATATCTTCACGCATTGCTGCATCAAATTGAGTTCGATCGATCAGGTTGGTCAGATCTTTGGTAAATCCTATGATTATTTGAAAGTGCTGGTCGTCGCTCTTGTTATAAGCAAACACGCTTGCTGGTTTCAATGTCTGGAGACCGCTGGACAGTTTTTGAACCGTCGCCGGTGGAATCTCTGCAAAACCTACGGGCAAGTCTTGTAAAGTCAGGATTAGTCTCGACAAGTCCACTGCGGGAGGTGGAATATCGGCAGACAGAATATTGTTGCTAGAGCGAACTGGAATTGCGATCGACTTTCCGCCAACTGCACCGCCCAATCCAGCACTAATTAGCAAACACACCAAGAACACAACTTTTTTGTTCATTACTTTACCTTCTTGCTATGACCGATTACCAACCTCTACCTCACTCTACCCCAAAGCGCTATCTTTTACTCTACCACTTCTAATTCCTCTAATTCTTGTGTAGACTGCCATCCAGCTTGCCAGAGCGATCGATCTTTGAGCTGTTTGGCGTTCAGCCAGAAACGGACATTGGGATCGCAAGCCGCCACCATTTCCGCAAATACCCATTGACCTTCGTTTTTTCTGTTGACTACTTGAAAGTGCCGCCACCCCCAAGTTTTTTGGTGAGAAGTCCATCGGGAACCAACTAAATAAGGAAATTTTTGTTTTTTCGGCACAGTATTTTTCTTGACAAATATATGAGAACTCTAAACTCTGTCTGCAAGTAGATGCGTTTCTTGTAACTTACAGCACTTGTGCCTCCGAACTCAAAAGTAAAGGCAGTCTCACGACTGCCCATGTAATTAGTTATATCTATTGGATAGGGTTGATTTTTCAGCCGATCCACAAATAGCAAATTTATCCAGCACGAACTCAATCTTGAATCTCAAATCTAAAAGCAAATAACCCAGGTTTTAGTGGACAATAATCCCGTTCTGTAAAACTTACTCAAATCTACTTTTAGAGCAGGTTTGACGTTCACTTCCTGTTTCTACCAAAGTGGTCGGCCACTTCTGATCCCCAGGCATTTTTTCGGGCCCAACTCTCCCTAAAAACATTTTTTCAATCTGAATCGTGTCTCATTGACGCTGTACAGCTCAATAAAAAAGCACCTTTAGGCAAGATTGACTCCTTTATGTGATGCCGTCGCTGCCCCTTAATTACTTCCGTGTGAAGGCTTGTGGCCCGATAAATCCATAGGAAGTTGGGGAAGCCGGAGCCGCACCGCATTTGTTTGCAGCCAGAGAGTGATGGCGTACTTCCGTTGTGGAGTCACGTACTCTCCGGGTCTGATCACGCCAGCACAGACGCCGATGTTTTTAATAAGGGTTTCTCGCTCCGATGAACTTGCACCCTGTAGCAACCTGACTTGGGCTTTGATAAAATCCACGTTCATAGCAGAAAGTAAAAGTAACTAAAGAACTCAGTTAAATAGCGATGCTTTGCTTCCAATTGTAACTCTAAAACCACTTGGTACGAATCCAATTGATTCAACATCCCCTGGATGGGGATCGGGGCCTCTAGAGCTAGCCAACTTTATTTACTTTATCTGTTTTTGCTAGCAAAAGTGTCACTATACTAGCAGTTTTGACAGAATTATTCATAGTTAAGAACTGTTACAAATTTGGCTCGAATCCTACAATAATGCAGAGTTTAGTGCTAACGCTACTCTCCGGGGTTCAAAAAAATCAGCACAGTCTCCAGATCCTTGCCTTCGTAGGTTTCAGCCTCCCCGATTAGGAAGAGATCGATCGCCGAATATTCCTCTTGGAGCACTCCTCTTAACACCCAGACACTACCACATCACCCTATTGATTTAGATCCCGCCACCTGCTTCGCTGTGGACTATAACTTCAGGCATACGTATTGTTACGGTGGCTACAATAAGCGAGCAAGTTTTTATTCTTGTTTCTTGATGATATATTTTTTGCTTTTCTTGCAAATCCCTGATTTGTGTTAATTAAGGCAGCTTTATGATGTCCGCGCCAACGAAGACTCGCAGCTTGCGAATCCAGACATTTTACTCTCTGTAGCGGTGAATTTGTTTTCTGAATTCATTAGAGGCGATCGCACGCCGACTAGAATTGCCAGGTACGGCTCATTTTGTATAATTTATAACAAAGCGATTAATTCTAATAATTTAAAAGCAGCACAATTTTTCACAGTTTTCCATCCGTCACTCGCTCCTAACAGCCCAAAAATTTGATCAAACAAATCAACACGTCAATACCCGTACCATCAAGCTTGAAAGTGCCGATTTGAGCTTCGCAGTTAATGCTTGATAGCAGTTATATATCGCCGATTATGCAATTCACTAAATTAGTTGATATCCAGTATAATTAACTGGTTGATCTGAAGTGATAAAATACCAATTAGTGAAAGAATCAGGAGGTTTTTAACTTTGGTGTGGCGGGTCGATCTAGGTCGTACATGAAAGATATTAATAAAACCGCCTCTAGGATATGTTTTACCCTCCCAAAACGCATCGACCCGACAGCATAGAAAATCCCCTCTCGCTGGGTCGTCGGAGGGGAAATAGTCGATTATATTATGGTTTATTTAATACGATCGATGTATCGGTGTCTTCTTGCAGTGTCAAGAGGTATCGATTGCTAGACCTATCTGGGCTCCTAGCTAAGATAATTTCCCGGTGGGAAACCGGGAAATTATTAACTAAATCAACCTTTTTTCTGGCGTTGCAGCTTAGTTTTCCAATTGGCGATCGCCTTTTGAGCAGGCTCATAACTCTTGGTATCTGACGGCACCAGTGAAGCAGTTTCAACTGCATCTTTCAGCTTTCCTTGAGAGGCACGCAACTGAGCAATTTTGAGAATAGCTTCGCTCCACTCTCCAATCAACTGCTGAGCTTCTTCATGCTTTGGCTGACCGGGTTGAATTTTATTCGCTTGCTGGATTCCTTTACTGTAAGAAGAGGCAGCCCCCCGCTTAATTTGGCTCGCAGCCGCCAATAGCAAAGCAACATTGACATCCTGCTCTTTGGATAGCTCCTCCCACTGAGCGATCGCCTGTTTCGACTGATTGTAAACCGCTTGATTCACATCAGGCATCAATTTAGCCGCGCCGATCGCCCCGGAGAAATTGCCCCGAGCAGCCCGCCCGTTAGCAATATCCAAAATCACCAAACTCCAGCGCTCAATATCCTGCTGAGCCTGCGGGTAGAGCGGATCGCTAGGCGGAATCGTTCGAGCCTTAACCACCGCTCGATTAAAACTAGAAGCCGAACCATCCTTGAGGAAAGTTTTCGCCTCAGCCCACACCTGCTGGCTCGACGGAGGTTGCTTGCTATCAGTCGCTGCTTGCACCGCACGCGGTTGGTTCTGGACTGCTCCACCACCACCAGCTTTTGGAGGCGCGGGGTTTTGGGCATTCTCAGTAGTCGATCGAGGATCTCCTTCCTGCTGACCAATAAAAATTGATTTGTTTGTCAAAAAAACACCCAACAGCAGCACCAAAGCCGTAGCTCCACTCCACAAAATTAGCTGCTGTAAAAATGACTTGTCCGACCCCCCGTTATCCGTATCATCGGGCTTTTGCAAATTCGGTCGATCGCCCCCCCCACCTGCGCGAACCACAGTATTCGGCTGCTTCGATACCGCTGGCATCTCAACCGGCCCATCAATCGCGTTGCGAGTAGCCTCCGGCATCTCAATTTGAGCCGTAGCCGTCGCCATTTGCGGGCGATCGATCCCATCAGCCATAGCAACCGCCATATTGCCGTTGCGTCCTGCCAACACAGCAGTCGCCACTCCAAGAGCATCCGGCAAAATCACCAAATGAGCCTTTCCTGGAGGATTCACCACCATCAAAGGTTCTTGTTTCGGACGCAAATGGTGATCGCATAGCTCCGGGAGTCGATCGGTCAAAAAACGGTCTAAACCCTTAAGCGTGGTACACTGTCCCGATCGCAACCCCTCTAAAAGCGCCGTCGTAAAAAATCCTTGACGCAAAGCAGAAGTTTCCCGCGAAACTTGATTCGGGCGGCAAGAAAGCACCGTCGGGATTTCCAGCTCCCGCGCCAGCTCTGCCGTTTGAGTGCCGATCGTTTCCCCCGCCTTCACAATCTGGCTGCGGTTCATATCAACCAGCACCAAAACCGTTTCCGTAGGAGCATTTTTCAGAGTATTCAACAGCAACTCTACCGGAATTCCCGTACCCTGAATATCAGCCGGATCACCATCCACCGGCATCAAATAATCCTTGCCTTCATAGCTGACACCGTAGCCACTAAAAAAACACCAGAGTAAATCTCCCTGTTGTAGATGTTCCGCGCACAGACTTTCCGTCAACCTCAGAATATTTTCCCGATTCGGATACGTAGATTGACCCCACAGCGACGGCGAGTTATCCGTCATCAACAGACATCCATCCGGCGCAAAACCAGCCTCCTCAGTCAAAAAACCGTAAAGTGCCTCTGCATCCTCTTGCGCATAACTCAAAGGCTGGAGTAACTGATATTGATTGATGCCGATCGCAATACAAGCGTGATGTTTCATCCCCATATGCCCTATATATAGTGAACAACTTGCACAAAACGATAACACATCGCCGTTTAACCTTATACCGACTTTCGCCTCCAAGCGTCAGATAGCAATTGTCCAAAGGCAGAAGTCCCAACACGCGCCTAAATTCAGCATCCTAAAATTTTCACATCTTAATAATATTGCAGTAAAAATTTATTCCCTGTGCCTGCATTCAGAAAAATAACGTTAAATTGGATACACAGGTAAATCTATTTCTTCTATTTGACCCTATTTTTCAGCAATTACACCAAAAAGGAGTAACCCGCTAAATGGTCTCTACAGCTCAAAAAAAAATCTCCACCCACAGCGAATCCCTACTGAAGCAAAAGCATCCTAAAACTCACAGCCACTATAGGTTTCAGGATTTTTTTGTCTTCGATCGCGAGCTTGGTACACTTAACGATTGGAACGAGTCGCGCAACATTTTTACCAGCGAAGACTTCATCATCGGTTTGGTAGAAGGACTCGAAGAAGAAGTAGGCCCGGCTTCCTCTGTAATCATGTATACTATTGGTTGCCAGTGGGGGCTGCAAGATTCCGAATTTTTTCAAAAATGGTTTAGCGCCGAATTCGGCCAGAACATTCGCCAGTCGAATCTGATGTTTCTGCTAGAAACTTGGTGGTGGCCTTTCACGGCTCAAGGTTGGGGTCGCTGGGAAGTTGACATGAGCGATCGCAAAAACGGCTGCATCTTCATCAACGTCTTTGACTCAGCAGTTGCTCGCACTTTGGGCGACGTAGGCAAACCAGTTTGTCACATTTACGCCGGTTTATTTGCCGGTTTCTTCGGATCTCTAGTCAAAAAGCCTCTCAGTTGCATAGAACTCCAATGTTATTCAATGGGAGAAACCTATTGTAAATTCCTCCTCGGCAACCCAGATAAAATTGATGCAGCAGCATTCTGGCTCAACGAAGGTGCCAACGCCCGCGATATTCAAAATCGACTCGAACACGGTGAAATATTGCGGTAAACAACCCGGAAAGGCATATCCCCTGCCCTGCCTTTCTCTCACCAATTTCGCGATGTACAGTGATGGTGAGCCTCTCCAGGCAGGAAGAAAGATGAAAAGTCAAACTTCATGGTTGGACAAATCTGTCCAAGACTTCTTTAGTCACTACAATTGGCTGGGAAAACCTTTAGAAACCCAAAATGGCTCGACTTCTGGTCAAGTCATGACTTTAACCCGATCGGTAGCAGACTTTTTTCAAGCTATTTCTTGGGAAGGAATTCCCGAAGTGGGCGCCCTGCCGCTACCGCCACCCTTGCCAGTAATTTATATTTCCGAACCCGCAGAAATCACCATTGACGACCTATTCGACCTCTTTTAATCTGTGTGGAAAATGGAAAACAAAAAATAGGGCAATCCCTCATTCTTCCTTCTTCCTTCTTCCTTCTTCCTTCTTCCTGCTTCCTTCCTTTGATCAATTACCGATTACCACTTAAGAAAAATCATGCACCCTGAGATTGAGGCCCTGCTGGATCAGGCAGAAACCCGCTTTCTAAAAGGCGAAGAACTCATAGCTTTTAAGCGTCAAGCTGCAATCCTAGCCCAGCGCTTAAAAATTTACGAATTTTTGCGAGAGAAGGAAGCAAGCATCTTCCAACCAGTAGCCAACAAGCTACAAGAAAAATTCCCCGACGAACAACAAGAAACCTTAGAACGATCGCTCAAACATTGGCTCTTAGTCTTGCGGTACTGCGCTATGGCCATGCTGCTGAACGATGGAGTTTTTCTCGAACAGCGACTCCTCGACTGGGTTCCCGGCATAGTCGCAGCCCACCAAACTCAAAAAATCGAAGCAACTGTTTGCAATTTGCTGCAAACTCGCTTGAAAGAACTGCTTTCCGAGCAAGCACGAGCCATATTGCAACCATTTTTTGACCAAGCACAGTCAATGATTATTGACGCAGGTAATAAAGAGTAGACAAATTCCCAATTCCCAATTCCCAATTCCCAATTCCCAATTCCCGATGATTAATATTTCCGACTTACTCAAACAGCCCCGACTTCCTGGAAACTACTTTGCCAGCGATGCCTACGTCCGAGGCGACCTCGAACTTGGCCTGCTCGAAAACCGCCGGGGCGATCGGCTCATTGCACTCCCAGAAACACTAATTAAAGCCATTTATATCGGCTTAGAAAAAGAAACAGGTCAAGCTTCCCGCCTCGTGCTATTTAACTGCGGCCGCTGGTGGGGGAAAAACTTCTACGTGCGTTTTTGCGAAGAAGTCAGCGAATACTATAATCAGCCAGTTTCCGAAATGGAAATGGTAGAATTTATTCAGTCCTTGCAACAGTGCTGGAAAACTCACGGATGGGGAACATTTGAACTTGATCCCAGCCATTCCGAACAGGGATTTTTAATAGTAAAGATTGCCAACTCTCTTTTTGCTAAAACAGCTCCCAAGTCGAAGCGACCAGCCTGTTTTCTAGAAGCAGGCATCTTAAGTTCCTTCTTTAGTCAGCTTACAGGTCGAGAACTCCACTGCCTACAAACCTCCTGTGAATCCTTGGGATCGGACTGCAACCGCTTTATTTTAGGGTTGCGCGATCGCCTCCAACCAGCAGATTCTATGGTCGAAGAAGGACAAGCTCACGAAGCTATTATCAGTCAGCTTTGCCAAAAAAATTGATTTTTTTTTACAGCTATTAGTTGGTTGATAATAGCTGTCATCTCGATTTTTCGGCAACGATTTTATCCACCATATCATCAAAGCTGAGAGTTAAATTATCAAAAAACTACCAAATTTAAAAAACTGGTTTTAGCTATTTAAAAACCCCCTAATTATAACTCCCAGCTAGACGATTTATAAAGTCCCCAATAAACTCATAAAAATTCAAAAGCAACCACAACCTCAATTTTTTTGGTCGAACTTAATGGATGCCAATGAACTTCTAAATAGATATGCAGCCGGCGAAAGAGATTTTAGACAAGCAAACCTGCGCGGCATTGTGTTGAGTCCGATCGATTTATACCGTTCCAACGATACCCCAACTCTACGTTTAGCCAACCTCAACGAACACCAGCACAGACCCTACTTAATCGGTGTCAACCTCAGTCAAGCCGACCTCACCAAAGCCCATCTGAGCCGAGCCAACCTCAGCAAAGCCAACCTCACCGGAGCCAATCTCACCGGCGCCAACCTCATCGCCGCAAGTCTCAGCGGCGCCAATCTCAGCGGCGCCAATCTCAGCGGCGCCAACCTCGCCGGAACTCACATGAATTGGGCAAACCTCACCGGCGCCAACCTCGCCGGAGCCAATCTCATGGGTGCAGATATGAGCGCAGCAAACCTCACCAAAGCCGTTTTCAGCAAGGCAAATCTCAGTAAAGCCTATTTGATTAAAGCCAATCTCAACGGGGCCAACTTCAAAGATGCAGACTTGAGTCAAGCGAGTCTCAAAGAGGCAGACTTGAGCGAAGCACAGCTTACCGGAGCCCAATTGTCCAAAGCAAACCTAGCCGGAGCCAACTTAACCCGTGCTAACCTCAGCAAAGCCAACCTGTTAAAAGCCAATCTTAGGAGAACTAACCTCACTCAAGCCTATTTAAACGGTGCGTGTTTAAGCGAATCAGACCTCAGCGAAGCTTGCTTGGACAGAGCCAATTTGTGCAAAGCAGACCTGAGCAAAACCTACCTGAGAAAGATTACTTTGAATGGCTCCCACTTAAGCGGTATCAACCTCAGTGGGGCAGATCTGGGCGGTGTAGACTTGAGCCGCAAACTTTTAACTGGAATCAATATGGCAGACGCATTGTTGAACGAAGCCAACTTCAGCGGTGCTTATCTGATGGAAGCTAACTTGAGCGGGGCAAACCTCAGCAAAGCCAACTTGAGCCTAGCTTACCTGATCAGTGCCGACCTTTCTAATTCTTGCCTGCATGAAATTGACTTGAGCAAAGCTAACCTGAGTAAAGCCAACTTGCGGAAAGCTGACTTGACAGGAGCCAACCTCCGGGGAGCCATTCTGAGTGAGGCGGATTTGAGGGGAGCGAACTTTATTGGAGCTATTCTTCCTAACGGCAAAATCTATCGCGGTTAAGGCGATACCAGTACCTTGATTATTTGCCGAGTAAAGTGCGGTTCATGTCCAGAATCGGAAAAAATAGGCTGACTTCTTCAGCAGTGAGATATTGTTTGAGTACCTTTTTCATCACATCGTAGGTCACTGTCGCACTATTGCGAACTTGAACAGCGCCTAAAATAGTTTGCAACCAAAGCAGCAGCCGATCGCGCAACCGTTCAGTATCATTAATCAACAGTGCTGCCGCCGAATGCCTCAACACCCGCAGAATATCTCCACGGCACTTTTCAGTCACATCTTGAGACCCCCGGCGAAATAAACTAGGGTCGATAGACTGCATTTGTGCTTCCACCAGTCGCATAATTTCTTTTTCAGAGGCTTGAATTTTTTTATAAGCACTCATTCGGTGATTCAAAGACTGAAAATAGTCTTTCAAAAATACCAGTTCTTCAGCGGTCGCGTAGCGTCCATCTGCTTCCATGCTTAAACGCGCAAGTTGGCTCAACATAAGTTTTTCTCTACTACTAAAATACAAACATATCAGTTTTAAGCTTCTTTAGTCCGAACTAAATACTGTCCTACTTGGAAGCGGGTTTCATTAAGCTGTGTAACGATCGAACGAGTAATCAACTTTCCCGATTCCACAACTACTTGACCGGTAATTGGGTGCAGCAAATCTTGCTGGGCCCGGCGGCCGATCAGAGCTTCCACGTTTTCGATAGCATTAATGTACATCCCCGCAGGTATCTGTACAACTACACCCTCGCCCATAATTTGGGCCTGACAAGCAAGTCGCGAATTGGCTTTAGCTGTAGTAATGACTTCCAGCGTCCTCTTTTCCCGGCGGTTCATGTCAGACAAGCCTTCCATGCCCTCTTTAATGTAAACGTGGCAGGTAGCACACATTCCACGCCCCCCGCATTCCTTGAGAACGTCTAAGTCTTTGGAAAGTAAGGCAGACAGGATATTCGATCGGGTTTCCACTGCCATTTCTTCGGCAATTGGATCTAGTCTAATAATTTTAACCATATTGATTTTTCATCCTGTCAAATTGACTATTTAGCAAGTACGATCGACATATTCAAAGCCAAAAAAAATTGGCTAACACTCAAAAAGGTGAAGATGGCTTGACGACATTATGGACTTCCGGCTCTAAAACCCATATTGCATAACCGCGCTTCTGTTGTAGTAATTGCTGTTGAGTCGCCCCTATTCCCCAGCTTAGCCGAGAACAAGCTAAAACCTTAGATGGTTCTTGGACGGCCTTGAAAAAACTGTAATACTCGCGATCGACTAGAATAGCAGCCACAGGCAGTTCCAGATCAGGCACCCGAATCTGACAAGATTTATACTCCCGGGCGAAACTCAAGGATTTTAGTAGGTGCGACCGTGCGATCGATCTTAGCCGACGGAGAATGAACCTGAGATAACATAGCAGTACCTGGCGATCGATTCAAAAATTTGAATTTTTGTCAGAATTCTTTACATATTTTAATACTAGCTCAAGCATTTCCTATAATTAGACTGATGCAACATTCTAAGTACCGCATTTTAGGGCTAGTCGGACAAGGGCAATTTGGTCGAGTCTTTTGTGCCAGTGTTCGAGAAACTCCCGCCAAAGATTCCCGGCTTACCAGCCAACTGGTTGCTCTCAAAGAACTCAGCCATCAAAAAGCCCCAACTAGCGAATTCTTGCGAGAGTTGTGGTTTCTGATCACCTTGCAGCACCCCAACATTGTCACCTGCCGAGCCCTCGAACACACAGCTACAGGCAGGTACTTGGTTATGGACTACTGCGAAGGAGGAACCCTCCGCAACCTGCTCAAACAAGACCGCCCCTTGCGGCTGCTCGAAGGTTTACAGCTAGTCATGGAACTTTTAGCAGGTTTAGACTACGCCCACCGCCGAGGCGTAGTTCACTGCGACATCAAACCCGAAAATATCCTCCTAACTTTAGGCTCCAAAGGTTGGTCGCCCAGGCTGTCTGACTTTGGCATCGCGCGCCGGCTACCAGAAATCGGTACAACTCGCCTCCACCAAGAAATTTCTCCCGACGCTACCGTAGGTTCCCCCGCTTACATGGCCCCAGAGCGGTTTTACGGTCTTTATTCCCCCATGTCAGATATATATGCAGTGGGAATTCTACTGTTTGAGTTACTAATGGGCTACCGTCCTTTCGGTGGAGCCCCCGGAGACTTGAGGTGGGCGCACCTGAATCAACGCTTGCAACTTCCCGATGCCATCCCCGAACCTTTGCAAGCAATAGTCAAAAAGTCCTTGGAAAAGCTGCCGGCCCGCCGTTTTGCCAGTGCTTCCCAAATGGCTCAAGCTTTGCGGCTAATCATGTACGACCCCGCTGTCAGGCAATTGGGCGACTGCATTGTCCCTTGGGAGAACCCCGCAACCAGCAGCGCTAAAAGCCTGAAGTCGGACACTGACTCTGCGAGCGAAGTCGAAGAGGAAAAATCATCACAGCCGGCTATTAATTTACTTCGGACTGTGCGGTATTGGGTTTCGCAGCCAAAGCCGCTGATACTTCCTGCACCGCTGACTGCTTTAATTGCCACGGAAAAGTATCTCTACGCTGCTGTAGGTAAAGAGGTGAAGGTTTGGTGTCAGCCGGGACAACAGCTAGTTACAGAAGAAATGCCGACTTCTATATTAATGCCGGAAATCGTGCGTGGCATTTTACCTGCTTCCCAGGGCTGCTTCATTCTCACTCAGCAAAAACTTTACTGGCTAAACGACGATCGCTCTCTTGAGCCTCAGTGCCTACTGGATATGGGTTTAAGGCAAGGTGCAGATGCTTTTAAAGCTGCTATTGATTCTCACGGTCGCTGGTTGACAGTAGCTGTTCCCGGCGAGCTGCGTTTTTATGCTTTAGTTGGCAATAGCAATGCGGGCGATCGAGAAAAAGTCTTGAAGCCGATCGCTACTGTGCCACTACCCGAACACTATTTACCAGAATTAACATTCTTGGATCGACGACACGTTTTAGCAATTTGGCCTGACAACGAACCTAAAAATCCCCAAACTATTTTTAGGGTTTACACTCGCCGTGGCACATCAGTCGGTTCCGTAAAATTATCTGCCTGTATCAGACAAATGCTCTTGACACCTGAGCCTTATACGTTGATGGGAATTCCCCAAAATGGTAAAGCCGCCGTGTTGTCCATGAAATTGTGGCCGCTCAAGCTAGCGCGAATTCCCATGACAAGTTTACCCGTGTCTGCTTGTGTAACAAATTGGGGATGGGTGTTGGCAGATGTTGAGGGGCAGATAGCAGTATTAAACACTCAAGGCATTCAAGTAGGGAATTTTAGTGGCCCTGCCTCACCTCGGGCGATCGCCCCTTGGGGGAAAACTGGTTTGGTGATTGCTGCGAATACTGAGTCCGAGAGTTATTTACACTTTTTAGATATAGATGTTGAGGAGACTAACTTGCGTTAGCGAAGCTTGCAGCAGAGGATCGAGTCTTAACGGCTGATAGTGGTTGTAATCAATTTCTGTATCACAGCACTTGCACGCGGGCGATCGGCTTTAGGGCATACCCCACTCTCGGTCAGTCAAGTCGAAGGAATGGAGACACTACTTATATATATGAGTGAGATGCAGCAACTACCCGGTGGTGTGATGGTGAAGCGGGCGATCGGGCCTCACACCCTAACAAAAGCCTGATCTCTGAGTAAGTCCCAAGATCTTTCACCTCTGGAGAATTCTACCTACCCTTCATGACCAACCGCCGATCAAAACCGACTTTCCAGGTCAAAAAGCAGCCCCCAACCATAAAGCAGAGTGGGCGAGCGGAGTTTTGAACCAGCCTGAGCAGGTAAAACCCTGACACTGCAAGCTTCAAAAAAAAACTCAAAAATAGTTTCCCAAAAAGCTTGACAACCCCTTGCGAAATAAGTATATTAATAAAGCGCCAGAGAGAAGGCGGTTCACACCGCGGACTTAAGGCACAGAACTGAACCTAGAAAAAAGAATAGTTTGAAAGCTTAAAGCACTATTAACCTCGTCAAAAAAATCAAAGATAGAGAGTAAAAGCATCGCTAATACTTAATATCACAAACAACGAGAAAAAAGTCAAGGGAAAGAGTGAACATTTATGTGAAACTCAAATAACTTGACTCTCAGCCAAAAAAAACAATCCAACACGGAGAGTTTGATCCTGGCTCAGGATGAACGCTGGCGGTCTGCTTAACACATGCAAGTCGAACGGAGTAGCAATACTTAGTGGCGGACGGGTGAGTAACGCGTGAGAATCTACCTTCAGGACGGAGACAACAGTTGGAAACGACTGCTAACCCCCGATGTACCGAAAGGGCAAATATTTATAGCCTGAAGAAGAGCTCGCGTCCGATTAGCTAGTTGGAGAGGTAAAAGCTCACCAAGGCGACGATCGGTAGCTGGTCTGAGAGGACGATCAGCCACACTGGGACTGAGACACGGCCCAGACTCCTACGGGAGGCAGCAGTGGGG
>NZ_JAUBVR010000107.1:0-15412 GCF_036705955.1 Microcoleus sp. A6-C6
GACTGGAACGGCTGACCGAAAACAGAAATAGAACAATGCGGGATGCGGTTAATAAAGCTGCTCGTAAGGTCATCAATTATTGTGTATCGTCCAAGATTTGTACAGTCATATTTGGATGGAACAAGAATCAGAAAAATTCGATCAACCTAGGTACAAAGACGAATCAAAAATTTGTTCAGATTCCCACGGGTAGGTTAAAAGATCGAATTGCTCAACTATGCGAACAGTACGGAATAAAATTCATAGAAACTGAAGAATCTTATACCTCAAAAACTTCGTTTCTAGATGCTGACGAAATGCCTAAATTCGGTGCGAAACCCGAAGGGTGGAAAGCTTCTGGAACAAGAATTAAACGTGGATTATATCGGACAGCGAATGGGTGGCTAATTAATGCAGACTGCAATGGGTGTGCAAACATTGGTCGCAAAGTAGCAACAATACTTGGACTAGATCTAAGTGGAGTTAGTAGGGGTGATTTGTCAGCACCCGTAAGACTTAAATTATGGTCTTATGAATCCCCGTCCCTTTAGGGCTGGGGAGTTGTCAATCCTTCTCTCTTTTTAAGGAATGAAGTCCTCAGTACGAATTTAATTAATTCTTAATCGAAAATTAAATAATATGAATGTACCAACGATCGCACTTACTCCCGAACAAGCAGCGCTAACTCCCATTTATCGCGAAAAATGGCGGCAAATAGGACTGTCGATCGCACCAGTCGATCGCCCGATCGCGACAGCCGCCATCAACACCGCCTACCACATCATCGGCTTGGGCGAACCAGAAATTATTTTCTGTGACAGCCCTTACATAGCTTTGGAAGCTCTTGAACCGCTAAGGATACGCGATTCGGGTCTGGAAACTGGTAGCGAAATTCGAGACAAAATTCATAATGAATTGTATGATACATTAAGAAGTCAACTCGACCGGAAACTGGAAAACCAGATTTACAGCCAACTCTATAACCCGCTGTATGCTCAACTGATGAGTCAATTCCAAATCCATGTTAAAGACAAAGTTTTTGACAAATTAGCAAAGAAGTTGGGCAGGAGATTTCACCAATTTTTTGTCAATATAACCTATAATAATAACTGGATATTATCCGAACTTTCTGCCTGTCACGGAAGTTGGGTGGATTTTTGTATTGAGGTGTTAGAATTGGAGTGCGATCGCTCTTTGTACTCAGCCTTTAAAGGTTTAGTAGAAAACTGCGGGTGGATTTACCCGTTTGAGAAAAAGTGCTTTGTGTGCGATCGCCCGCAACGACTTAATTTTGACAGCGAATATTTGCTGCACGCCGAAGGTAAACCAGCGATCGAATTTGCTGACAACTTCAAAGTATATTCTTATCATGGCGTGCTACTACCGGAAACCATCGGTGAAGTTCCGCTGCATTCCTGGGAATCTGCATGGCTGTTAACAGAACGTAATGCGGAAGTGCGGCGAGTGTTGATTGGGGCGATCGGCTATTCGAGAATTTGTCAAGAATTACAAGCAATAGAATTGGATACTTGGCAAGAATATACTTTATTGAAGATTGATAATGAAATTGACATAGAGCCAATATATTTGTTAAAGATGACTTGTCCGAGTACGGGACACATTCACGCTTTGCGAGTGCCGCCACAGGTGCTAACAGCTAAAGCAGCGATTAGCTGGGTAAATTGGGGAATAGAACCGGAACAATTTCAAGTGCAGACTTAATGGGAACTTTGAGAGTTTTGAGTGCGAGTTTGCAGTTTAAAGAATTTCACCCCAGCCTTCACCAGCGTTCTGCACAAGTCCAGAAAAATTAAAAAATGTAGATTTACAGCCCGCACTTGGTACTATGTACTCTGGCAGCTAAAATCAACAACTTCAAATCGACATGAGCCAGCATTCAGACCGCATTGCCCCTCACGGCGGCATCCTGGTCAACCGCATTGCTACACTAGACCAAAGACAAGAATTTTTCGACAAAGCAGAAGTTTTGCCGCGAGTCCAGCTTTCGGATCGATCGATCTCTGACCTGCAAATGATCGCAATTGGCGCCCTGAGTCCCCTCAAAGGGTTCATGGGAGAAGCTGATTATCGATCGGTAGTCAAAGAAATGCGCCTCTCCAACGGCCTCCCGTGGTCGATTCCCATCACCCTCCCAGTCAGCGAAGCAGTCGCCGACACCCTCAAAGAAGGCACAACAGTGCGCCTCGACTCCCCGGCTGGCGAATTTGCCGGCATCTTGGAGCTGACCGAAAAATACCGCTACAGTAAAGAAGAAGAAGCCCTCAACGTCTACCGCACCGACGACCTCAAACACCCAGGCGTCCAAGTAGTAGACCAATCCGGGCCCGTTAACCTCGCAGGCGAAGTTTGGCTGCTGGAACGCGAACTAGATGTCCGGTTTCCCCAATACCAAATTGACCCAGCAAAATCGAGAATGCTGTTCAAAGAAAAAGGATGGAAAACCATAGTTGGTTTCCAAACCCGAAACCCCATCCACCGGGCCCACGAATACATCCAAAAATGTGCCTTAGAAACAGTAGACGGATTATTTTTGCACCCGCTAGTCGGGACAACTAAAGATGATGATATCCCTGCTGACGTGCGGATGCGCTGCTACGAAATTCTGCTAGATAAATACTATCCAAAAGATCGCGTAATTTTGGCAATCAATCCGGCGGCGATGCGCTACGCAGGGCCCAGAGAAGCAATTTTCCACGCTTTAATTCGCAAAAACTACGGCTGCACTCACTTTATTGTCGGACGCGATCACGCTGGAGTTGGCGATTATTATGGCACCTTCGATGCACAACACATTTTTGACGAATTTGAACCAGGAGAATTGGGAATTGTGCCGATGAAATTCGAGCACGCTTTCTATTGCACGCTGACGGAACAAATGGCTACAACTAAAACAAGTCCTAGCACTCCCGAACAGCGAGTGCATTTGTCGGGAACTAAAGTGCGCGAGATGCTGCGCGCTGGAAAATTGCCGCCCCCGCAGTTTTCGAGACCCGAAGTTGCCGCCGAATTAGCGAAGGCTATGAATATTTTTAGTTACGAGATTTAAATCTTGAACTTTGGTATTGGTGGAATTTTGAATAGTTTTTAATTTTGGGTTTTGAGTTTTAAATTTGAAAGTTTAAGCTTGAGACTCAAAAGTTAAAACTTAAAAATTATCTGAATAATTAACTGTCACAATCTAATTAAATTCCCCTAAGATGATGATTAGGAGGGATTTAACTTAAAATTCAAAACATAAAATCCAAAGCTATTGAAAAATGGGACTGAAGCGGCGGGAATTTTTGCAGCAAGCTGGCCGGTTGCTGGCGGCGCTGGGAATCAGTGAAGCTGGGTGGTTACGGTTGGGTTCAGGCTACATGGAAGCTTTAGCCCAGCCAACAGCCCGTAAATTGGCTTTGTTGGTGGGGGTTGACCAATATCCAGACTCGCCCCTGTACGGCTGTGTGACGGATGTCCAATTGCAGCGGGAATTGCTGATATATCGATTTGGGTTTGCGCCGTCGGACATTCTGACTTTGACTGACGCTCAAGCTACTAGGGAAAATATCGAGACGGCTTTTGTAACTCATTTGAGTGAACAAGCAAAACCAGGCGATGTGGTGGTTTTTCACTTTAGCGGCTGCGGTAGCCGAGTGAGTTTTGGCGACTCTCCGGGAAAAATGCAAAACAGTTTAGTGCCGGCGGATGACGTGGTGCCGCTGTTAGCAAATCGATCGGTAAACGATATTTTAGAGGAAACGCTGCTGCTGTTGGTACGATCGCTCGCGACAGAAAATGCGATCACGATCCTCGACACCAGCTACACCTATCCGGGTTTCCCCAAAAACGGCAACTTTCGCATTCGTTCCCGTCCCCGCCCCACCATCGGGCAGCCAAGCCTCGCAGAATTAACGTTTGCCGAAGGTCTCAACTGCCGCCCAAATCTGCGTTCTCAGGCCATCGTACTTGCCGCGGCCGCTAATTCTCAAATCGCCGCCGAACAAGAGTGGAACGGATTTACGGCGGGTTTGTTTACCTACGCGCTCACCCAAACTCTGTGGTTGGCGACTCCCGCTAGCAGTTTCAGCGTCAGTTTCAGGCGGGCGGCGCGCACAGTCGAGCAAATAGCGGGATTATCGCAGCAACCGCAAATTCGCTATGACAATTTAACAACCGCGCCGGCGCTGAATTTTGCGACAAGTTTAATGTTGAATTCCGCTGCTGCTGACGGCGCTGTGACGGCGGTGGAAGATGGCGGCAAAACTGTGCAGTTGTGGCTGGGCGGGTTGTCTGCTGGGGTTTTGGAGTTCTGCGGGGGTTCGGTGTTTGCTGTGGATTCTGCTGTTAAATCGATCGAAAGCGATTCCCTACAAGATAGCTACACTCCACGACTTTTGCTGCGGGCGCGCACGGGCTTGTCTGCAAAAGCTCAAATTTTAGATAAAATCGATCCTCCAAACGAGCAATTAACAGCCGGCGATTTGGTGAGGGAAGAAATTCGAGTATTACCGCGAAACATCGGTTTGACAGTAGCTTTAGATTCTGGTTTGGAAAGAATCGAGCGGGTGGATGCTACCAGTGCTTTCGCGACTTTACCGCAAATTTCAGCCGTAGGGAGCGAGCAACCGGCAGATTTTCGGTTCGGGAGAGTCCCGGAAACCATTGTCGCTCAGACTCCTGTGGCTTACGAGCCTGCTTTGTATCAAGGCCGCTACGGTTTGTTTTCTGTGGGCAAAATGCCGATTCCCGATACTCAGGGCGACGGCGGAGAAGCGGTTAAGGTGGCGGTACAGCGGTTGACTCCACAGTTGAAAGCGTTGCTGGCGGCGAAGTTGCTGCGGCTAACTGTCAATGAGACATCTTCGCAGATGAAGGTGCGGGCGGTGTTGGCAACTCTGGCGCCGCAAGCGCGGGTGATGTTGGAGCGAGAGCCGATGCGGGCGAGTGGTGATTACCGGTTGGAACCTCTAAGCGGGGAAAGGGAGAAATCGACTAACTTTGGTATACCAAGTGTGGCAAGCGGCAGTCGAATTCAGTACAGATTATATAACGACAGCGATCGCCCATTTTATGCTGCGGTATTGTCGTCGGATACTGCTGGAAGGCTGTTAGCTGTGAATTATCAGGGCGAAAAAGCGGCTGGAGGGATGTCGCGGGCGATCGCCCCAGGGGATAATTTGACAGTACCGGTGGCTGGGGGTTTGGGGTTGGCGGTGTCGGGGGCTTTGGGGTTGGCGGAAACTTTGATTATAGTTAGTGAGAGTCCGTTCGATCGCACTTTGGCTGCAATAGCAGCGGAAATGCAGCAAACAAGGGATACTTTGCCGTTGGTGTTGTTGAAGCCTTTAACTGTGGCGCGGGCTGTATTGGAAGATTTGCACGCGGCTAGCATTCCGGGCGTGCAGAAAGTGGGGATATCGACGGATGATTTGGCTTTGGATGTGAAGGTTTGGGCGACTTTGAGTTTTGTTTATCGGGTGGTTTAATTTAGGAATTGGGAATTGGGAATTGGGCGAAGCGAAGCGGAGGGATTGGGCATTGGGCATTGGGGATGTTTTCTATAACCTATAATCCGAATCTATCCGAGTACGAAGTCGATATTCACTTCCCAATCGGGAAATGCTAGAGGCGAAACTTGTTGACCGCGCCAAAACTTTTGGATTAAACTATAACCGTTGGGTGTTGGTTGGCGGTAGACTTCTAAGCATTGTGCTTCTAAATCTACTAGCCAAACTTCTGCAATTTGCGATCGCGCGTAAATGGGAACTTTCACATCTCGATCGTAATCCACCGTACTATCAGATACTTCTATCAACAGCAAAACTTCTGATGGTGTAGGATGTGCCGTTGAATAGTAATCAGCACGGGGTTGTAGGAATACTACATCAGGTTGAGGTTCAGTGCGATCGGTCAACTGAACAGGATTTTGGATAGCCATAATCGCTCTTGTTGCGGAAAATTCAGCCGAGAGTCGGTTGAGGCGGTTGACACATCCGGCATGGCGAGTTCCAATGGCTGCCATTTGTACAAGTTCTCCTTCTATCAATTCTACGCGATCGCCCTGGGGAAAAATACCAGCTTTACCCATTAAATGATATTCTTCTACGGTGAGTAATCTTTTGATTAATTGCACTACCATAACTACCGTGCCTCTAATTATTTCTTAAATTGTAGTCGATCGTTTGTAGGGTGTTCACTGCGCACCGGATCTTGTAGTTGTAGGGTGCGTCGCTCTGCGATAAATTCCTAACTAAATATTAACCATCAAATAGACGCACCTGGGCTATTTTAACTTGTTTAACTGGTTCCAAGGCTCTGCCTGGGAACCCATACCCAGAGGCTCTGCCTCCGCTAGGAAAAAGGAGGCAGAGCCTCCGGATCTTCGTCACCAGGCACTGTTGGTAACGAGTAGAAGAAATCAAGAATGATAAACCTTTTCTACCAATTGAGCTAAACGTTTCATCGCAGTTTCGATTTCATCATTTGTCGCAGTCAAACTAATCCGTAAACACTCATGTTTGTGCTGCCAATTTTCGCGCAAACCGGGGAAGAAAGAACTTCCTGGTACGACAATTACGCCGACTTTTTTCAATTCTTGATACATTTCCCAATCAGTCATTGGCAAATCTTTGAGCCACAACCAGGCAAAGATTGCTCCTTCGCCTCGGTGCAAGAACCACGGTAAATCCTTCGGCATTGCGTGTTCTAGAGTTGCTTCAACTACTGCAAATTTGCTTTGATAGTACGGGCGAATTACGTTGAGGGAAATATCGGCTAGTGCGCCGCTCGCAATGGCCCTAGTTGCGATCGCCTGTCCGTATCTCGGCGAGTGAATGCACATATTGGTCTGAAAAGACTCTAATGTTTTAATGATGCCTTCATCGCCGATCGCAATTCCGATTCTTTCACCGGGTAATCCGGCTTTGGACAAACTCATGCAGTGCACAATATTGCCACCGAATATCGGCGTCATTTCGGTAAAGTTCAAGGCGGGGAAGGGAGGCCCGTAGGCGGAATCGACTAACACCGGCACGTCGAAAGCGGCTGCTAAATCTGCTATTTTCTGCACTTCGTCGTTGGTGAGGACGTTTCCCGTGGGGTTGCAGGGACGGGAAAAGATGACGCAACCGGTGGTTTCATCAATGGAAAGTTGGCTGAAATCGGGGCGATATTTGAATCTGTGGGCGGCTGCATCAATATCTAGGGTGGGTTTGCAGGCGATGACTGCTTCGGGAATTAGGCTCACGCCGCCGTAACCGGTGTAGTCTGGGCTTAACGGTAGGACGATCGACTTTAGGTTGCGGATTTGAGATTTTGGATCGTTCAGGTCTGTTTGTGGTGCAGTGTAGCCACCGAAAGCGTTGGCTGCGTAGAAGTAGATTGATTGACTTCCCGGAGTAATTAGGATATTGCGATCGGTCAAATTGAGGTTATAACGTTGGTTAAAATCGGCCAATACTGCATCGATAAACGGCTGATAACCTTGGCTGGAACCGTAGCGACAAACGACTTCGCCGTATTCTGGGCTGGCTAAAAGTTCGGCAGTGCAATCGCGCCACAACTGCTCGACTTCCGGCAAAATCACCGGATTTCCGGCGCTCAAATTGATAAATTCCTGCCCGTTGCCGGCTCTGAGAGTTTCAATAATATCTTTCATAATTGCCCGAACTCCTGTGAGTTGGGACATTTGATTGCCAAATTGTGTGAGGGCAGGTTTCATGATGCGACGATGATGATAGAGGTTGACGGTTGATCTATGATAACTCCAGTCTGAGGCGTTAGCGTAGCTTGTCTGGGGTATCAGTGGTCGATCGAGCGCGAGTGCCAATTCATTAAACTCGATCGGACAGAATTTGGTTTTTTCCCCTGTGCGGGTGCAGAAGCATCAGATTCAGTGCATTGGTGGAGCTCTATCTTGCAGTGTTTTTTGCCTGAAAATCCTCGCGGCAGGCAGTATTATCCAATTCAAGAGTTTTGGTGAAATTTCGCACCGCATCAGATCAATTGCCGATAGTTGACCGCAGCCATTGGGACAATGTAAGATTAGCAATAGGGCGCGATCGCAACATAATTTTATTAGCTCCGGTCATTGCTATAATTAATTGCAGATTTAATCCAGCCTCAAAAATCAAATTTGTTCTTAGCTCATTTTCAAGATTCGCGGTTTGCTGACAGCGGTGCATTTTCTCATCAATCGGACTCAAGCCAAGATGGAGCGTAACGCCGTCTTTTCGGTAGCATTCAATAACAAATGCGTAAATCCAAAACAAAATTAACAACCGTAAAATTCAACACAACAATGACACACTTTCCACTTACAGAATACGATCAACTTACAGACCCTAAAGCCAAGGAAGTGTACGAAGAAATATTGACAGAATTGGGGTTTGGCATCGTCCCCAACCTGTTCAAGTCAATGGCAATCAACCCTGACATATTAGAAGCAAATTGGAAAAAATTCCGGGGAACAATCCTGCAAGGAGACTTACCCCGCACGCTAAAAGAAATGGTCGGCGTCGCTATTTCCCAATCAAATAATAGCGAGTACGCTCTCCAAGTTCACCTACACGGATTGTCTGCCTTGGGGATGAGCGAAGAAATCCTGCGGACGCTGGTTTCTGACTTTGCCAACTGCCCTTTGCCAAAACGCGATAAAGCCGTAATTACCTTTGGCTTGCTGGCTGCTACAAAACCCCTGGAAATGACAGAAACTCATTACCAAAACCTGCGCGATTTAGGGCTAGATGATTCCGAAATCTTTGAGATTATTGCCACAGCAGACTTGTTTAGCTTTGTCAACCGATATACCGATTCCATTGCCCTCGAAATAGATGCTTTGTAATCTATATTTTATACCCATATTATGGGCGATCGGCTAGAAGATCAAGATCGAGAACAACTTCTGTTAACAGCCCGCCGTTTGTTAGCAGAAGCTCAAGCGCTTTCCATCCGCATTTCCGCCGTCAACGAAGTTGCCACTGCCATTAACCGCACCCTCGATCTCAATCAGATTTTGCGGGTAGTAGGCAAGCAAGCTAAGTGGTTGCTCGACTTTGAACACTGTAGTGTTTGCCTGCACAGCACTAACGCTTGCACGACCTTATTTGGCAAGCATATCCCTGTAGATATTGCTGCCCTACCAGAGGGCTGCCCTATTAACAAGGCTTTCATAACACGTCAACCTCAATTAATTCAAGAAGCGGGTGCTACTGCTATTTTGTCCCCCTACGCTTCGCAAATTATCATTCCTTTGGAAAGCGAAGGTAAGGTTTTAGGAACAATTAATTTTGCCACAACCAAGCCGCGAGCTTACACTCAAGAAGATATGCGGATTGGCTATCTTTTGGCTTTGCAACTATCCTCAGCCATCCGCAATGCTGAACGCTTTAAAGAGATAAATAGGCTGTATTCCGAGCTCGATGCCGAAAAGCACAAATCTGACCAGCTACTGTTGAACGTGCTCCCGGTTGAAATTGCCGAAGAACTCAAAAATAACGGCAAAGTGGAACCAGTTTATTATGATTGCGTATCGGTTTTGTTTACTGACTTTAAAGGCTTTACTCAGTTATCTGAAAACATGACACCGCGAGAGTTAGTTGACGAACTTGACTATTGTTTTTCTTATTTCGATCGCGTCATGGATAAATACTCTATGGAAAAATTGAAAACTATTGGCGACAGCTATATGTGTGCGGCGGGAATTCCTAAGTATAGACCAACACACGCCTTTGACGCTGTACTTGCTGCCCTAGAAATTCAACAGTTCATGGATCTGCGAAAAGTGCAGAAAGCTCAACAAAAAATTCCTTATTGGGATATCCGCATTGGCATTCATTCAGGCCCAATACTTGCTGGGGTAATTGGCAATAAGAAGTTTGCCTATGATGTCTGGGGAGATACAGTTAATACTGCATCTCGGATGGAATCTTCCGGCGTACCTGGAAGTATCAATATCTCTCACGCAACGTTTGAATTAGTTAAAGATTTTTGTGAATGCGAATACCGAGGAAAAATTCCTGCTAAAAATAAGGGTGAATTGGATATGTATTTGGTTCGTAATCTTAAATAATAAAGTCTTGGAGGCATCAAAACCAAAGAAACCGGGTTTTTTACCTAATCTGTAGGCTACAGCGCGTCTTTTCGTAAAAAACCCGGTTTCTAGCCACTCGTGCGTCCAGGACTATAATACCAATTATGAAAATTAGTGCTACAAACCTCTTGCAAAAATAGCTAGGAACGGGCCGGAGAACCCGTTCCAAAATTTGATTAAAACGACTTTTGCAAGATATCTAATATAGAAATCCGATGCCACTCAGGAGATCGGTATCGTATCGCAGTATCCCCAGACTATATTAAAATGATCGAGTTGTAGATTTTAATTTTTAATTATTTATGCGTATTTGGCAAGCCGATTTCTACCGCCGCCCTCTCCGAGACGAAACTGGCAAACCATTGTGGGAACTTCTCATCTGCGACGCAACACAAAGTTTTAAATTTAGCGCTTTTTGCCGCCAGTCGGAAGCAAACTCTAATTGGCTAGCCGCCCAATTCCAGCAAGCTCAAACTCAGAAATTGCCCGACATATAGCAGTTCTCAAGCGTGGTGAGGATAGCCATATCCCATATCCCATATCCCATATCCCATATCCCGGATAATACCTCATCTTTCTGAGAAAGGCTATATCCCGTACATTGCTCCTTGGCCGAACTTCCTTCCGTTATTAATTACTTCCGGGCGCGCAACTTTCGCCCAGCAGCCAGCATAGCGCCTCCCGCGATCAAACCCCCGACAGTCAGCGGCTCTGGAACCGCCTCAGCTTTTATCGTTCCCAAAGAACCGCCTTTAATAAATACAGCCGAATCAAAATTACCATCTCCCACATCTTTAATGCGGATGCTGAGAACATTCGTCTGATTTTGCTTGAGCAAACCCTCAAAACCTAAAACTTTAGTAAAACCGTCCAGCTTAATGATGTTAGCAGCAATGCCTGTCAAACTTGGGTTGTTAATATAGTCCGAGTTATCTGTAGAGCGATTATTTGGATCGGGAACAAGATTATTAATTGTAACTATTTTCCCGTCACTCAATTTTGCCAAATTATGACCATTCAGTAACAGTTGAAAATCGTCATTAAATTCAGAACCGCCGAACTCAGGAAACTCCTCAGAACCAAATACATACTCAAAGAACAACTTTTCAGCAGTATCGTCAGCAAAAAAGCTGAGGTCTAGCTGAGTTGAATCGCCAGCTTCGCCCTTTGGCCCAAAGTCAGTATTTAAATCACTGCCGTTGGTCATGAGATTATCTTTTTGATTCTGACCGGGTATATCGATGACTTTGCCAGTGCTGAGAACAACGCCTGACTGCAACCCAAAAGGGTCATTAGTAAAAGTACCAAAAGCAGCCTGATTCCCAGTAATTGAAACAGAGAAATTGCTCAATCCAACTGTGTTTTTTCCCAACAAATTATTTTTTAAAGTCTCAGTGTTATTAGTTGCTCCTACCGAAAATGCCATTGCTGGCGCTGCCAACAAGCTGAGAGCAGTAGTCAATGTAGCAGTTAAGGCAGCAATTTTGTGAGAACTTATCATAATTTTTTTGTTTGAAAAACAAAGCTGATTTAATGCACAAGTTCATTTTCACATTAAATAAGCATTAATGTCTAGTGCCTTTACAATGACTTTATATATAAGTAAATTTACGGCTTTGATGGTTAATTGTTCTGGTAATTATTAGCAGTTAGTCAATCAATAAACCTCAGCGTAAAAAGACAAATACCGAAATACACGTAGACAGACTAATAATTTCAAGACTTACGCACTAGATACTCAAAAAACCTGGTTTTTATACGGTTGGCGATCGCCCTTGACAAAAGATTTTGCCGAAAAACCCCGGTTTCTGCGTAAGTCCGCAATTTATATCAAGTGGGGTCGATCGACCCCACTTGATGTCACAACAACTCATGACTGATGACAAGGTTCGCTCTTGGGGGACAGCACTAATGACTAACCACCGATCGCTAAAACCCCCTTACTTCTCCTTCCCCGCGCCGATCGGCAGATCCTTCCAACCAACCATCACCAGTCAGGACGATCACATTAGCATTTCCCCAGCCATCACGTTCGACAATCTGGTGTCCCCGCCTACGCAACTCCTCAAGCGTCGCAGCATCAAAACCTCCCCGTTCCACCATCAGGCGATCCGGCTGCCATTGGTGGTGAATTCTCGGTGCAGACACAGCATCGCCCACATTCATGTCATAAACCAACACATTCAGCACAATTTGCAACACCGTGGTAATAATCGTGCTGCCTCCGGGAGCCCCCGCAGCGAGGCGAAATTTGCCATTTTCTGAAACTATCACCGGTGTCATGCTGGATAAAGGAGTCTTCCCAGGGGCGATCGAATTTGCCTCACCGCCCACCAAACCAAACAAATTCGGCACTCCCGGCGCAGCAGCAAAATCATCCATCTCATTGTTGAGCAAAATTCCCGTACCCGCAGCCACGACTCCAGCCCCAAAACCCCCATTCACCGTAAACGTTAAACTTACTACATTGCGCTCTTTGTCAACTACCGTCAGGTGCGTAGTTTCCGGCGACTCGTGCACAAAGCGGCTTAAAGTTTCAGCATCAACAGCTTTTACCTGGCTGGAGGGTCTGGCTTTTGACATCTGGATTTGCGATCGGCGAAATTTGCCATAATTCTTGCTAGTCAGAGCTTTGACAGGTACGCTGACAAAATCTGGATCGCCCAAATATTCGGCCCTGTCAGCATAAGCAATCCTCATCGATTCCGCCAGCAAGTGTAGCGTATCTGGACTTTGCCTCCCCAACCTTTTAAGATCGGTATCGCCCAGAATATTGAGGATTTGCAATAAATGAACGCCGCCGGAAGAAGGAGGCGACATCGCGCAAATTTCGTAAGCCCGAAAGTTACCGCAAACCGGATTTCGCCAAATCGGCGTATAGTTTTTCAGGTCTTCGAGAGTAATAATACCACCATTTTTGGCCATGTCGCTGGCGATCGCCCGCGCAATATCCCCGGTATAAAAACTCTGCGGATTTTGAGAAATCTTACGTAATGTCCGCGCCAAATCCCGCTGCACCAAAAGCTCCCCCGGCTTGTATAAAACGCCGCCGCGAGTAAAAACCTCCCGCGCCGCCCGATTTTTTTCGATCGCATCCTTTCGTTGCAGAGTAGCCTTGCTGAAGCGCGAACTTACCGGAAAGCCCTTTTGGGCAAGGGCGATCGCCGGAGCCACCACCTGCGCCCAGGGCAACTTACCATACTCGCGGTGCACCGTATAAAGCCCCGCCACAGTCCCCGGAATGCCCGCCGCCAAATGCCCATCCAGACTTGCCCTTGGGCGCACCTTGCCTTGCTTGTCCAGGTACATATCCCGCGTGGCTCGTTTGGGCGATCGTTCCCGGAAATCCAGCGCTTGCACAGTCCCAGTTTCGGCCCGCCGCAGCAGCAAAAAACCTCCGCCACCAATACCCGCCGAAAAAGGCTCCACCACCGAAATCGCCAAAGCCGTAGCAGCCGCCGCATCCACTGCATTGCCGCCCTGTTGCAACACGCTCAGCCCCGCAGCGCTCGCCAGCGGGTGAGCCGAAACTGCCATAGCCTCTTTGCTGCGCTGCTGCTGCAACTTTGGCTGTAGCTGCTGCTGGCAGCCACCTAACAGTATTACTGTTAGAAAAAAAGTATAAATTCGCACTGTACAGATCAACTTTGAAAACATTTTCCCTCCGATCGACGAGTTATCATTACAGTAAAAATTAAATAGCATCATCCTCAAGACATAGATTCTATTTCAACTATGATCAGAATCATTAACAGCCACAAGTTTACTATTCAAATAATTCCGATATTTTAGTTAAATACACTACACTTTCAGTCCCATTATCGTAAATTTAAATCAATATAGCTAAAACTGTTGCAGGCGAGCGGGAAGAGTGCTACTATGACGAGATGAATTATTAAATTTTTGTTGATCAGCATCTATTAAAGCAAAAAATCATCTCAAATAAACATCTCCATCAACCTTTATGAATGCAGATAACATCGGCGTATTCATCCCCGGATTTGAGCCCAAAAACATCGCGAACAGAGATGTCGCAGGTGCGATCGAGAAAAAGTCAAACACAGAAAAAGCCACAACTGTTTCGCCTACATTTCCCGGCGCCGGCACCGCCTTAGAAGCAGCGCCTGGAACAAACACAAGTTCTCATCCAGAAAAAGTCAGCATCATCATGCCGGCATTCAATGCCGAAAACACAATTGGCGAGGCGATCGCCTCCGCACTCAACGGTACTCACCGGAATCTAGAAATCTTAGTAATTGACGACGGTTCGACCGACGGCACAGAAAACACCGTCACCGACATGGCGCGACAAGACGAGCGAATTAAATATCACAAAAACCCAAAAAACTTAGGAGCTTACAAATCCCGGAATGTAATGCTCTCAGCAGCAACCGGACAATTTATCGCATTTTTAGACAGCGACGACACCTGGGAACCAAACAAACTAGAAGAATGTTTGAAGCTCCTAAAACAGCACCCAGAAGTTAAATCAGTCGGTCACGCCCTCCGCTATCTAGACAAGCGCGGCAACAAAGTCGGCTACATCCCCACATATCCTATAACTACAGAAGAATTGCAGAACGTTCAAGAAAATGGCGCGCTTCCCTGGGTTTTTCCCACAGCTTTAGTAGTAGAACGAGAAGCTATCCTAGAAATCGGAGGATTTTTAGACTGGAAAGTAGCCGCAGATACCGAGTTCATGGCCAGATTAGCTCAAAAACACGGGATGCTAGGCACAAAAATGCCCTTAGGAAACTACCGAGTTTTGGGCAACTCTTTAACCGATAAATATTGGTTGGACAAGCGTCTAGCCATAGACTGCGTTAAAGAAAACCAGCAGCGCAGAATTCGCGGTGAATCAGAGTTAACATTGACCGAATACCGAGAAATCTTTTTCCAAAATCTGTCGCCCTTGAAAAAACTCAATAAGTTAAGAGAGATTGTGGCAACTCGCTTCATGAGAAAAGCCGGAGAAAGCTGGTTAAATCGGGAAATTTTGCCTACGCTGATTTACGGAATTGCCACAACAGCGCTGAACCCTCAAGCCACTATACACAAAATTCAGTGGATGAAATATCAGAAGCGATTAAATCAAGAATTTCACTAATTAGCTGTTGGCCTGCTGCACATAGCAGGCCGGACACTGCTGCTTTCTTGCAGTTGTTGAACAGTATTATAAAACATTGAGGCTTCCCTTTTTTCTTTAACGAGTTGGCTGCCACTAACCGTTCCAGAGCAGAAAGGGAGCCTTTCTACAAAAGAATTTAAATTGACATACTCCCCATGCCTAAAGGCGAGGGGATTCTAAACCTAGACTAAAAGAAATTAGATAGGTTTAGGCTT
>NZ_JAUBVR010000174.1:0-1941 GCF_036705955.1 Microcoleus sp. A6-C6
ATAAGTTAAGAGTTGGGATTCAATCCAGTAAAGCAAAACTTTCCATTATATCATAAAATTATTTTGCAAGAGGTCTACTTAACATTAAGTGATGTCGGATTTCTGAGCGACCGTGATTGTTTTCTTGTTTGGGCGAATAAACGTATCCGCTCAATAAGTTGCGGTAAGCATTAATTTTTCGGAATTGTAGAATTTTAATTTAATTGTACAAATATCTTAATTCAGATACAAAAATCTCGCATTTGCTGGCTGCTAAATCTTGATTAAAATAATGTATTATCAATCATGAAGTCAAGGATATTACAGTCTTTTTGGAACAGTCACAATTAACAGTGGGGTGACACTTAATAAAGGAATCAAGTTCCGATAATTCAAAGCAGTTATCTTTTTTTAAACTTCTTCAATAATCCCAGGACACACCGAAAGAACAAAGCGAAGATTGTTCGCGAATAATCATCCCCAGAGCTGGAATATTTCCCCGGTGAGAAATACTAAAGTGCATATATTCAAAAAAGCTAATTCCTAATTTCCTAGTAGTCGCAACCAGAGACATGAAAATATCCATCGCCTTAGTTCCTTCACAAGTTTGAGTCGCATAGCTGATATTTCGTCGCTGCACCATTGTTCTGGCAGCTAATTCTGCCGGGTTATTATGTAATGGTAATTCCGGATGCTCCAAAACTAAAAGCAACTCAGGAATGAAAATTTAATAACTTTAGCGTTGGTTAAATAGTCGGCACTGCACGATAATTCCATTTTGGTAGATATTCATCAAAAATAATTTTCATTGTTTCTTTAAATCCATTAGCTACTTTTCGACCAGTTTCATAAATTTTATCAATCACATTTACTACGACAGAAAGCCCGGTTTTAGTATGCGTTTTTGCCATGAGTTTTTTCACTAACTCAAGAGAAGTAAAAATCACTCCTTGACAGGCTCTAGTTACGTGAGGAAACAAACGATGTTCGATCGGATTATACTTCGATGTATAGGGAGGATAGTGTGCGATCCTAATTTCTATTCCCAGCTCGTCAACTAACTTTTGTAAATCTGATTTAAAGATCTGATGATTAGAATTATTACTGCCACCTCCATCGCATTTTATTAAGATTAAATTTGCTTGAGGATAGATAAATTTTCCGTAATTAATCCACCATAGTTTGATCGATTCACAAGCAAATTCACTCGTATATTTACTGATTCCCAGGTTTAAATATCCTCGGTTATGTTGCAGATCATAAATTCCATGAGGCACTACTTTTCCCTCAGCTAGACTCCAAAAATCATGGTCATATGTCGTAACAACTTCGGTAGTATATAGACTGCCTGCTCGATATAAATTTCCAATAAATTCCTTCTTTTTTGTGTCCATACTAACAATTGGATTACCCCGCAACTCATACTGAGCCGTTATTAAAGCAAGATTCTCAAATTGTTCATTACGATTTTTTGTGACTCCGGTTGTTTGTTGTTTTTGGGCTTTGCGTTTCACATATCCATTCTTTTTTAAAATTTTTTTGACTACTGTTGTACTGACTATTGTTTCTTGAGCCTTCAAGCCTTCAACTATTTGTTGATGGGTAAGATTTGTCCATTTAATTTTTTCGGACATTGGATCTCCGGCTGTGTGGTTTTTTAAGACTTCTAAAAAACGCTCATTTAAATTAGGTATCTGAGAATCCCTAGTTTTTCTTCCTCCCACAGGTCGGCGAATTCTCTTGTGATTCCTGCTGTGTTCTGATTCACTTTTTAACTCCTTAATTCCCTTGGCTATTGTATTTCTGTCTACTCCCAAAACTCGGGCTATGTAAATGATTCCACCACGACCAAGTTTTACGGCTTCTATCGCTGCATATCTTCTTTTGGTATCCGCTCAATAAGTTGCGGTAAATCTTAATTTTTCGACAGTGTATAACTTATTTGATTCTACAAATATCTTA
>NZ_JAUBVR010000108.1:0-15280 GCF_036705955.1 Microcoleus sp. A6-C6
TATTTTCACCTGCCTATTACCATGACTGAAGTAATTTTTCAAGTACATTTTATACCAAATTAGATGCTCTTACCCTGACCCTACACATTCGATCGCACAATTTCCACTGCAAAAACGCGAGCAAATTCAGCGAGTAGGATCGATCGCACAGTTTTGACCTCAATTCCCGGTATAAATTGCTCCAAACTGCCAACCGGTCGATCGGGAATCCCGCAAGGTACAATTTGCCCAAAACCTGTCAGATCCGGGCAAACATTTAAAGCAAAACCGTGCATCGTAATCCAGCGGCTGACTTTAATCCCGATCGCACCTACTTTGCGCCCATCCACCCAAACCCCAGTCATGCCGGCAACCCGCGAACCCTTCAGCCCGCAAACTTCCAACACCCCCAGCAGCACTTCCTCCAACTGCCGCAAATACCAGTGCAAATCCTGCTGGTGACGGCGCAAATTTAAAATCGGATAGCCCACCAACTGGCCCGGACAATGGTAAGTCACCTCACCGCCCCGCTCAACTCGGTGCAATTCTGGCTGAGTTTCGCTGTCAAATTTCAGAAATTCCAACTTTGATCCCAGCCCCAAAGTGTAAACCGGCGGATGTTCCAGCAAAATCAGCACATCAGGCAAATCAGGATTTTCCCGACGCTCTTGCACCAATTTTTGCTGGATTTCCCAAGCTTGGGAGTAAGGCACTTGTCCCCAATCGAGGAGCAAGCAGGGTTGTGCATTTAGGTTTTGAGGGATAATAGGGGAAAGCATGAAAAAAATCAATAGTGTTTTTACGGAATATTGGTGCAGTTTAAATCAAGAATTGTCAACATATAAAAAAGATTTGAAAGAAAAGTGTTTTGTTGAATACATAATGCTATTGTATAAACTATACCCAAGTTACAGAAGGGAGGGAGCTCTATGAAGCTTGTTATCCAGGGTAAAAATATAGAAATCACCGATGCGATTCGCGAGTACGTCAACGAAAAGATTGAAAAGGCGGTTAGCCATTTTCAAACTTTGACTACTGAAGTGGACATTCATCTATCGGTGGCTCGTAACCCCAGGATCAATCCTAAGCAGACTGCTGAGGTGACAATTTATGCTAACGGTAGCGTGATTCGGGCTGAAGAAAGCACGGAAAGCCTTTATGCCAGCATAGATTTGGTTGCCGACAAGATAGCTCGTCAACTGCGGAAATTTAAGGAAAAACGCCACGACAACAAAATCCAGAATAGTCCCAAAACAATTGCGGTAGTTGATGAACATCCTGTAGCAGCGGATTTGATTGGCGATCGAACTCCCGAACTTCCTGCTGAGGTGGTGAGGACTAAGTATTTTGCTATGCCTCCAATGACTGTGCAAGAAGCTTTGGAACAATTGCAGATTATCGATCACGATTTCTATATGTTCCGCAATGCGGAAACTGACGAAATTAACGTGCTCTACGAACGCAAGACTCACGGTGGCTATGGAGTTATCCAACCGCGCAACGGCAACGGTAATAGCAAAAGTAGCAAAACTGCCGAAAGCGCAGCACATTAGAAATCTAGTGTTGGGAAAAGCTAGATAATTGCTAAGAAAAAGAGAGGACTAAATTCCTCTCTTTTTCTTAGTCCCTCTCTGCTGAGACTTCGTTTGTGTAGACGCGGTTTCAACCGCCGAGCGATCTAAAAACTCTTTCTCTGTGTTCTCTGCGCTCTCTGCGGTTAAATCATTCCGATCCAATCATAAACGATATGACTCTTTAAACATCAAAAAACTAATCTAACCTTTAATACTTTCCAAAGTCTTCAGCGCTTCCGAAACGTGAGCCTTAAAATCCAACATCGAGTCAAAAATATGCTTGACAACACCTTGTTTGTCAATCACATAGGTCACTCTACCGGGCATAATCCACATTGTAGCGGGAACCCCGTACAACTGCCTAACTTTATTGCCCGTATCGCTCAACAAAGTAAAAGGTAACTGATATTTTGATGCAAATTTCTCGTGGGATTGTTGCGAATCATCGCTAATTCCGATCACTTCCGCACCAGCGTCTTTGAAAACTTCATAACTATCTCGAAAAGCGCAAGCTTCCGCCGTGCATCCGGGCGTATCGTCTTTGGGGTAAAAGTAGACGATGACATTTTTTTGACCTCGAAAGTCCTTGAGGCTAACTGATGCGCCAGTTTGCGACGTTAAGGTAAAATCCGGTGCCGTATCTCCTACTTTGACTGCCATATTTGTTTAACCCTGTTTGCTGGAAATTTTCATTTTTGTTATTGTACAATTTTTTATGGAAAACCGGGCGGTTTCAACCGCCGTCTTGCTTCGACAAAATCAAGTTGAGCACGTTCAATTCATTGGAACTCAAAAGGTACTTATCCGTAAACATCTTTTCCCGACTTTGCTCTAAACTGTAGCTTCTGAACACGATAAACGGGAATTCGTGGTACTTATGCCCGATCGGCATTACACTATCTATCGGATAGGTCGATCGCACATAAGCCGACAAAATATCCCGAAACCTCCTGTCTTCCGGTTCCTCCAGCTTCGTCTGTGCAAAATACTCCTGCATTTCCTCCCCGCTGACAAAAGCAAACAAAGGTATAGCATAATAGCGATCGAACTGCTGACTCTGCTGCTCGAAATACTGAGTTTTCTCGATTTCGCCGTTGAGAATGTGCAAAAGCTCGATCGCGCCACCCCGAATAGCCGATTTTACGTTCTCAGGAGAGGATTTACTATTTGCGATCGTCTCCATTTTTTTCAGCAACTGATTCTCCAAACATTTCTTAATTTCCCCATTCAGCCGCATCTGATAGTTTTCCTTCAAACTTTTATCAGCCAAAGGAACTAATAACAAACTCCCCAAAACATGACCTACCTCTAGCTGATCGTAACCAAGCAAACCATCAAGAGGATTGCACATCTGCAAAAACTTTCGATTAAAATTATCCCGCATTTCCAAGTAAGAATTGCCCTTTCCACCAGACTCCTCAGAATTTGGCAAAACAAACTCCCCGCGACTCAAAAGCTGCTCCAATCCCTCATAAACATCCTTAAAATACACATTTTGGGGACGACTGCGATGTTCGCTTTTCAACGCTTTAATCAAACTCGCTATTTTGCTGCTAAAAGTATCGCCCACCGCAGAAATCGACTTCCCGCCAATCGGAATCATCAAAAACCTTTCCCTACCCAAATATCCATATCCCACAATCCGCGTCATCACCGCCGTCTTCAGAATTAGCAGCAAATTCAACAAACTCAACTTGCTTTCCTGTAGCGAAAGTTCCGCATCATCAGCATAATAAACCGCCGTATCCGACAAGTAAAAAACCAACTCCTTAGCTTCACCATCCAGCGTATTACCATCATCATCTTCCCCGCGCCCCCGATAAATAACTTGAATCACCTCCATCAGATTTTTTTCAATCTGAAAGCGGGGAATATCTACTAAAATATGCTTAGTTTTCGGGAAAGACAAGCCGCGACTTCCCGATGCAGTCATGAAGATTACTTTAACTTTATTTTTGCACTTTTGTATTTGTTCTTTTTCCTCTTCCGAAATATTCGCGTGGACTTCCAGATAATCGAGAAACGGCTCGAATCTTTCGCGACTCGATTGAATTCTCATAATTAATTCAGTCAATCTTCGCTTATCCTGAATGTAGACGATAATTTGTTCCACACCAGGGATTGCTAACCGCTGATTGATATCTTCAATTATTTGAGACTGTACCCTTTTTACTAAATCATAATTTAGTTTTAAGGAAATATCTTCAGTAAATTTGACAGATTCTACAAACACTTTGTAAGTTATATCTAAACTACTAGCAGGATAGGAATTTGTATTGATAACTTTGGCAGCTAACCGTTTGAATTCAAAAGGAGTCACCTGTAATGGCGGGATTTCCTCAGATTTTTTGGGCAGCTTTTTGAAATAAATTTTATCCGGTTCCGGCGAGGTATCATTTAGGTGTTGTTTAATCACATCCGGGTCAACAATCGAAGCATCGGCTACAATAATTTTAGTATTAAAACCATGTTTTGAGTTGTGCAACTCATATTTTTTAACCAGCTTATCAATTCCATGCAGAAACTCAACGCCGCTGTCGTCTCCCGTGATTTCATCAATCATAATGAAAATGTGTTTTATGCGGCTGGACATTTCCTGCATTTTATCGGGTATGACATTTTTTACCTGCTTATTGTAAGCATCTTGAAAGATTTTTTCTAAATGCTGGAGGGTATTTTTTCCATATTCTGTCACCTTCAAAGACTGAATAGAAACTGTAGCCACGATATTGTTCGATGTTTTACGATTGATCAGCGAATATATTCCCTCACAAATGCTATTTAGCACTCCATTTGTTTTGCCACTCGTAGGTTTAATTACCGTTTCTCCCTTCCTTTCAAGTTGGGGTTTGTGATATTCTTTTCGCTGTACTTCTGCGCTGTCGTTGATGAAGTGGACAGTTTTTTGTTGGAAATTTTCGTGATAATTATTTGCTGCGTAGTTGACGGCACATTGTCCAGAATTGCTTTTGATAATATCCGAGTTTGTGTTAATGCAAAATAATTTATTGTGGCATAACAAACCAGTCTTTTGATCTCGGAATTTCTCGATAATATCTAAGTTTACTTGCTTGCGGGGACTGACATAAAAAAACAAGAATCCGTCGTCAATATGTGCTTTGAGGAAATTTGCGATCGCAGTTGTTTTCCCAATTCCCGGATTCCCTGTCAAAAATAGGTAAGTTTCCTCAGATTCCAGTGCTTTGAAAATTAACTGAGCGTGAGCATTTCTCAGGTGTAATCCGCGATCGATTTGCAAATCATCGGCCAATTGATCTGATATAATATCAATGGAATTGACAAAGTTATCCACCCGCTCTGTATTACACACAGGTGTAGAAGTTTTGCCAATCGTCAATAAATCGTTGACAAACTTTTTGCCATTCTGAAAACTGCGAGCGGCGTTGAGTTGGGTTGCATCTAAAACTTCACCGCGAGCATCGTTAATCTCTTTACCTTTGGATTCCTGCTGGTAGATTTTGGCACAATTCGCCAATATCTCAATTTTATCATTGCGGAGGGAAATTGCGTTAATTGTGCGATCGCTATAACCGACAACATTCAACAAAACCTCAGCATCATCAGGAATCATCTTAGTTGTTTGCAGAAAACCGTAGAAACTGTGAGCGTAGCTACCAGCCTGAATCAACTTAGCGCTTTCCTTATCCTTATACTTAAAAGCCGTAAAATAGCGGTTTAAACCCTCGGAAAAATCAACCCCTAAAGTGCTAGTATCGATTCGCAGATTAGAAAAAACACTTTTCGATCGCAAATAGCTAATTTCTCTGAGCAAAGACTTCCGCATCACCTCTATTTCGTTGAGATTATCGACTTTTTCCGAAGTCAACGGGGGAGTAAACACAGACAAATCAACGCATAGAATCCTAAAATCTCTACCATTCTGTAACAAAATCAGGGTATCAGCTTGCAAAAACTCGCCTTTTTTCTTATAACGGCGGATGTAGGAGTTAATCTCATCGTCTGATAAATTTGGTTTCGTAATTTTAAACTGAGATAATACCTCTTTAAACGCTACTTTTTCATCCTTGTTATAGGTTCTGATACTGTTAGCATCACTAAAACTGCACTGACAGTACAAAATTTTCGACAGCTTTAAATTCCAGCCAGTCGATTTGAGGTACTCCCGGAAGAAATTCAACCCACCCAGAAAGCCTTTTTGAACAAAAAACAGGCTCCATTTTTCAACAATTTTAGCATCCAAACTACCAAGCAAATTAGCTTCCCTAGTTATTTCCGCCGTCATTTTTGGCAAACTGAGCTTATGCAAATCTAGGCGGTAAGAATCGCCGGAATTGTGAGCTATATTTTCCCGCTGAATATATGCCAAAATCCCGATATTGAAGCCAACCTCAAACAGCCGTCCAAAATCTTCACCAATCATGATTGTGTACCTCCATCACCGACATTCAATACTTCTCTTACCTTATTCAAAAATGCCAGAGAATTAAATTCTGCCCTACCGTCAGCATGACTAAAGATAGACAAAGCACCAACCGATTTATCGCCAATAATCCGCTCGTAGGGGTCAAGTTTTAAACTAATATTGCGACTAGCTTCATACCGATAAAAGTGGAATATTGTTAGATAGTGTAGCAAAGTATTTTTGATTGGAGTATCATAAATCAAACCTTCACGAATATCTTGATCGTCCAGAATACCTTGATAGATATTTAACAGCGTCGAGTAGGAAATCACACCGTTATAAAAATTCTTTTGTCCTGACTGCTTGACTTTAATCCCGTTAAACAAGTTAAAAAACATCACAGCTTGCTGACTGGTATCTGCAAACAAGCTTTCAAGCTCCATTGCATCCTGAATGTAAAAAGATTTTACCTTATCGCCTAGGAAACTGCGGACATAGTATTTGTCAAAAAATATCGGATAAATCTTGATATCTCGGCGTTCTCCCTTCAAAGTTCGGAGCAGTTTTTTCGACATAAAAGACAATTCCTCATCTTCCTCTGTCTTGGTAATATGCAGTCTACTCATGTAAGGTGCTTGGGAAATATAGGCGAAATTCCGATAGCCTTGCTGATAAAGCTGACTCATCACATCTTCAAGGATTAACGGCTCAGAATAAAGACGGCTGACACTGTAATTTTCAGAAAGTGTTTTCAGCATTTCAACTTGAATTGTGCTGTCGTCTATACGATTGATTCCAACAACTTCTCCAATTAAGCTGGCTTGTCTTTGGAAGCGATTTTGATTGCTTTTTTTCGCATCACTATCTCGACTGGAAACAACAATAATTGCTAACTTGTCCAACTCAGGAGCTAGCTGTACATTGCTAAATTTAAATTGTTTCGGCAGAATTGAATACATCGAACTCAAACCGTTACGAATTGTGTAACCTTTGGGTTCTTTTTTAATGCGAAATCCCTGAGAAGTTGAGTGTTGTTTTTCACTCAAAATATGAGACAAGGTTTTGGAAAGATTAGCCATAAACTTTTCTGAGGGCGAAGGGTTTTTTTCGTCGCCTTCATGGAGTCTCACCATCGGAATAAACAAGTTGTTCGCAGCATTTTCTAGCAATATCTTCAAACAGATATAAGACAGCAGCAGCATGGTAAACTTATACACAAAAGTCGGCGCTGGCTGCAAACCTTTATCACCGCTGTCTAGTCGTTTATCGTCATAGGGAAACACAACTAATTTTGTCTGAAAATGCTTCTCGTATATGGCTCTAGAGCGATCGGCTTTAGGTGCAGAAAGTACAGGCAAAATATCAACGCCTTTAATATTGTATTCCATGCTAAAATTTTGCCGTTCATCAGTAGGAAAATAGCGGACATCTTCTATGATGATATTGACTGGTAGCTGACAAATAGATCTTTCATCGACACTAGAATCTTTGACGGTAATATAATGGAGCGTTTGCTTGTAATTTCGATCCATTATCTCATTGAAAAATTTATTAGGAGTAGCCAAAATATTTTCAATGTCCTCTACCAAGCCCATTTTGAGGTTTACGTGTCGCGTTTCTGTGCGGGTTGGCAAAATTGTCTGTCGCTCAAGAAAGCCTTTCAGCATTCTTTTCAGATGCGTAATTTTGTGTTTAACATTTACTTCTTTAAATCTCGTCAGAAAATTTCGGAAAAGTCTTTTTTTTATTTCGTCATTGTCACGACTTAATACATCTTTGATTAGTTTTTCAAAACTAGGAATAGGATTAAAATCAAGTTCTAATTCAGGGTTGTAATTTTCCCTCCCTGGGGTGTGGGGAGATGCAAATGCAAAGTGATACAATAATACTATTTTTAACACTTTGCGTACAAATATTTCGGGATTAGAATACTCCTCAAATTCTGCTTTGTGTTCTTCACTATCTGGATTGAGCAGATTTAGATAATATTCAAATACTTCTTTTCCACCGCGCGCTTGAACGGGATTATCAAATTTAATTTTGAGTCCAGATACAAACTTACGTTCGTTACGAGAATTGTCCGTACTTTCTCCCAAATAACCTTCTACAATGGGAATAATTGGCAGTGAATTTAGGACTTCCGCTCTGGCAAATATTTCTCTGTAATTAACTCTAATTCCAGCATAATTGACCTCATACTCGCCATCAGATTTATTTGGATCGTTGATGTAAGCTTCTATCAATCTGAGCCGACGAATCAAGTCTTCTAAATAGATGATTCCTACCACATCTGTATTGTTGCTAGCGCGAATGTGTTCTAGAAGATAATCTAAATAAATAATCTGAGCTTCTTTCTGAATTTTTCCCAGAGTTTCTTTGTCTACAAGTTTGATTAATTTGTGAAAATCAGAATCGGGATTTTTAACCATCTCATCAAGACGATGATTTAGCTCTTGTATGTCGCTGCTATTCTCGGCATTTTCATTGATATAATTTTGTAAACCCTGCTTTAGTTCTTGTTCAAAAATATCAGTGTTTCGGACAGCAATCGTTAATTTGTGCAGTTTTAAAGTCGCATGGCTACCAGAACCAACGCTCTGCAAAGTTAGCTTTTCTTTTTCTAAAGGGTGGCGGGTGCCAAAATCGTATTTGAAGCCTAACTCTTGGCCACTTCCCCGAAAAGAGGGTGAATCTAAAGGACTAATCAAGTTAGCGACAAAGCTTTCTATCGAGCTGTTTTGGGGCAGTTTCAATTCTAATTGTTGCCGCAAATACTCTCTAATCTGCCTGACTTGAGTGCCAAAATGCTCCTCAATTTCCGCTGGAAAATTAACAGTTGCACAATCTGCTTCGCGTTCAAAAGAACCCAAGGGTTTTCGCACTTCCTTTTGGGCAACATCCGCAGCAATCGTGTCAATATCAATTAACAAGCGACGGCGGTCTTCTGATACGTTAAACGGGTTCTTTCCCTGCAAAACTTCTAAAATCTTGTCCAGCAAGTCGCCATAGTCTACTGGAACTAAATCATCGTCACCTAGTCTTAAGATGTTCACCCTGCTAACTCCTTTAAAACGCTTGAATCCACTCTTTAATGTCGTATTCTGTCCAAACCTGATTTACCCAATAAGGATCGGTTTCAACTAATTCTCGCACTTGGGCTTCGTCTGCGGCTTCGTAAATCGCGAAAACTTTAGTTAAGTCTTTGGTGGGGCCGATCGCACTTAATACACCCGATTCCTTCTGCTTAGCCAATCCAGCCAAATGAGCGTCTCGAAATGGTGCGCGTTTTTCGAGAACGTCTGGGCAGTAACTTCCCCACATCACATATTTAGTCATATCTGTCAACCTCTCAAAAAATCTAAATTTCAGGTTGTTTATCTAAAATCAACCCGATCGCCATTTTCATAATATCATCTCGGTTCACCATCTTGGCAATTTCTTCGACATCATAAATTCCTTCAAAAGCCTCTAAAGCCGCCGACTTCAACCCAGATTCATAGGCATCCTCCAAAGTCTCGACTAATTCCTCTTCCGTGAGATAAGTGCCTTTCGCTTTATGTCGCTTGTTAGTGCGTTGAATTTGCTTAACCGCATTAAAAATCGAAGTTTCCCAAGACTTAGTAGTACGGTTTTCAGCAACTTTTTTAATCAGATGTAGTAGCAGAATAATCCCATAACTAAAAATTTTATTAAGTTTATCGGACTTACTCATTTCTTCCAATTCTTCCACCAACACTAGAGCCTCTGCAACCTTACCTCGGTGTAGCAACTCCTTCAACTCCATTAATTCTTCCATAAGTTTGACATTATCGCTATTTAAATTATTAGTCCCACGGGGCCCAGAAACCGGGTTTTTTACCAAAAGACCTTGTTATAACCCGCGATTCGACTAAAAACCCGGTTTCTTCAGTCGGAGTACGGGACTGATTATAACTTATACTATAATATTACTAAATTCATAGAGGAGCAAGCTATGACTTTATTGGATATTCGGCTGTTGACGGTTCAAGAATATGACCTGATGACGGAAATTGGTATTCTTGATGAAGATGAACGGGTAGAATTACTGGCAGGACAGATAGTAAAGATGGCAGCAAAAGGAACAGCCCACGGTGCGGCGATTGCACGCACGAAAATATTACTGGATAACCGTTTAGGACAGCAGGTTTTTGTGCGACTGCAAGATCCGGTTCGGATGAATAATTACTCTGAACCTGAACCGGATATTTCTGTAGTTATACCAGATCCACTCTACTATGAAGACCACCATCCAATTCCTTCAGAAATTTATCTGATTATTGAAGTTGCTGATACTACTCTGAGAACGGATTGCGGTATAAAAGCAAAAATTTATGCTGAGTCTGGGATTGCTGATTATTGGGTTTTGGATGTGAATAATCGGCAACTTCATGTTTTTCGAGAACCGAGTCAGGATGGTTATCAAAGTCGGGTGATTCTGGGGGATGATGCGAGTATTTCTCCTTTACAATTTCCTGATTGTTCTTTTTTTGTATCGGAGATGTTGCGTCCACTAAGTTATTAATGTTATGTCTGAATTTTGAGGACTGAAGTCCTTACTACCAACCTGGGATTTAGGTTCGTAGTGAGGACTTTAGTCCTTCTTGAATGCGGACTTCAGTCCGCACTACGAACAGTTAGCTTCTTAAACTAACGCCGAATTTTTCGACTAGGATGTCGCGGACTTTTTGTTGGGCTGGTTCGACATCGGTTTCGCTTAGTGTTCGATCGCCCGATCGATAAATCAACCGAAATGCTAAACTACGTTGTCCCGCCGGTACATTGTCGCCGCGATACTCATCGAACAATTCCACCGAAGAAAGCAAACTACCAGCCGCCTTCTTCATCGCACTTTGCATCTCCACAACCGGAACCTCCATCGGTGCAAAAAATGCAATATCCCTGTCGGAAGCGGGGAAACTCGAATAACCCGCGAATTTGCGAGTCGAGTTCTGCGATCGCCCTAACTCATCCAACAACACCGCTAAATCTAATTGAAACACATAAACCTGCTCAGGCAAACCCTTTTCCTGCTGCAATTGCGGGTGTAACTGTCCGAAAACTCCCAACGGTTTCCCGTTTAACGATAGCGCGGCTGTGCGCCCCGGATGCAAGCGCGGATTAGACGAATCCCCCGCATATTCCACCGCCAAACCCAAGCCCTGAAACACACTTTCTAAGACACCTTTCGCTTCAAACCAAGTCAAAGGTCGATCGCGCCCACCTTGCTGCCATTTCCACACAGTCGGATCGCCGCCAATAATCCCCGCTACGGCATCTGCTTCTTTCTTTACATCCCCTTCTTTCCAAAAAATGCGTCCGACCTCAAAACCGTTAAGCGCGCCGTTTCCTTGCTCCAAATTGTACCCGAAAGCATCAATCAAACCCGACAGCATTTCCGTCCGTAAAGCCGAATACTCGACAAACAGCGGATTAGCCAGCACAACCTGATTGTCTCCCTCAGTTTTCACCAAAGAATAGTGCATCAACTCGGTCAAACCGGCAGCCCGAAAAGCCGATCGCACATTCCGTATTTGCGCGTATTCTGGTGATAGATAACCCGGTTCTGTTTCGCTGGGTAAAGTATCGCAGAAATTGTCGTAACCGTGGAGTCTGGCGACTTCTTCAATTAAATCAATTTCTCTTTCTAAATCGCGGTAGCGGTAAGCAGGAACAGTTATCGCAAAAACCCGTGCTTTTTCTGTCGAAACAACTTCGCATCCCAACGCTGTGAGGATATTTTTCACTTCCTCCGGTTCCAGATATGCAGAACCGCCAGTTTCTCCTCTTTTCAGTTGTCCTAAGATTGAGTTTACACGATCGAGACGCAATTCAATCGTCCGCGAAAAACTCAAATCTTCCCCCGAACTCGCCGTTTTCTGCACCGTCGCAGCACCGCCAGCCCACTGTAAAATTAGGGCAACAGCGCGATCGCACGCCGTCGTCAAGGCCGCCTGATTCACCCCCCGTTCGTAGCGGATCGATGCCTCGCTGCGGAGGCCTTGAGCGCGGGCAGAACGCCTAATCGTTGCTTGGTCAAAAATCGCTGCTTCCAAGACCAAATTTTGAGTTCCTTCGTGAACTTCCGTATCTTCCCCGCCCATTACCCCAGCTAAGGCTACGGGTTTGTCGCTAGCAGTAATTAACAAGTTTTGCGGTTGCAAATTGCGGTTTTGTCCGTCCAATGTTTTGAAGGATTCCCCTGTTTTGGCAAAGCGGACACCGATGCTGACATCGGAATTACCTGTGAAAGATTGTAGCCGATCGCGATCGAAAGCGTGCAGCGGTTGTCCCCATTCCAATAAAATGTAATTAGTTACATCAACTACATTATTAATCGGCCGCACTCCCGCCGCCTGTAACCGCTGCTGTAACCAAGCTGGAGACGGTGCAATTTTAACACCTGCAATTTCCGTGCCGATGTAAATCGGGCAGGCTTGCGGTTCCGATATTTCTACTGCTAAACCTGCGCTTTCTTTGCCCTCAATTGCAACACCTCCGGCTGCGGGAATTCTCAAACTCGCCCCAGTCAGCGCCGCCACTTCTCGCGCCACGCCCACCATACTCAAAGCATCTGCACGGTTGGCAGTTGCTGTCAAGTCCAAAATCACATCATCCAAACCTAAAAGCGGGCGAATATCGCTGCCCAATTCGGGATTTTCTAGCTCAAAAATGTGAATTCCTGCCGATTCTTTAGATAAGCCAATTTCGGCGAGGGAACAAATCATGCCTTCGGAAGGAACGCCGCGCAATTTAGCAGGTTTAATTTTTAAATCAATTGTTGACAAAAAAGTGCCGACAACGGCGACGGGCACGTAAATGTCCGCCCTGGCGTTTGGTGCGCCGCAAACAATATTCAAGGCTTCTGGTTTGCCGACATCGACTTGACAAACTCTCAATTTGTCGGCGTTGGGATGCTGTTCGCAGGCGACTATTTTGCCCAATACTACGCCGTCGGCCCACTGGCGGCGGTCTTCGATTTCTTCGACTTCAAACCCTGCCATTGTCAGGGTTTCGGCTAATTCTTCTGGGGATATTGTCACATCGACCAATTCCCGCAGCCAGTTTAGAGAAATACGCATATTTTTGTCAGTAGTTAGTTGTCAGTGCTCGGTAGCTATTCGTCATTAGCCTGCGCCGTCGGGCTTCGACTGTTGAGTCCCAGAATTTATTACGGAAAGCTTTTAATACCACATTAGTTAAATTTTGTCAAGACGATTGTGATACATATAAGCAAAAACGAGCGATCGCCCTTTCGGTCGATGGCTGCTGAGGCATGAGTAACATTCTCATTGAGAGAATGAGGTATGCTAGAGACATCTAACAGCGCAAAAAGCACCTAAGTTTAGAAAGACTTTACACAAAAAAGGGCAACTTTAGCAAGTCTTTAAACTATTTTCAAGGATAATCTACCGCAAAAACTCACAGCAGAGACATAATCAAAATAGGGAAAAGATATCGGCATAAAAGACTTAGGTGCAATTCCAATTCGCACGCCGCAGCACGGCCCGCCAGCAACTGATAGATAAGTATTTCTAGCAGAAGCGGTTTCAGGGAATTTGTGCAGTGGAGCGACGCTGGCCAAATCAGAAAAATATAGGCAAACTCAATCAACATGAGCTACTGCGTAAATCCGGGCTGTCCACATCCTCAAAACCCTCCTGACTCTATTCTCCAGTGTCAGACTTGCGGTGCGCGGTTATTGCTGCGCGCTCGCTACCGAGTCATTGAACCGTTAGGACAAGGAGGTTTTGGAGCTACATTTCTGGCAAAAGACATCTCTTTGCCCGGTCAACCGAGTTGCGTGGTCAAGCAACTGCGACCCAGTAGTTCGTCGCCACGAGTTTTAGAAATGGCGCGGGAATTATTCAAGCGAGAGGCGAAAACCCTCGGCCAACTGGGCGACCACCCGCAAGTACCGAGGCTGTTAGATTATTTTGAAACCGAACAGCAATTTTACTTAGTTCAAGAGTATGTTAAAGGCTCGACCTTGAAACAAGAAGTCAAACAATCAGGGCGTTTCAACGAATCAGATGTTAAAAATTTTCTATTAGAAATTTTGTCAGTGGTGCAATATATCCACAGTCAAGGAGTAATTCACAGAGACATTAAACCCGCAAACATTATTCGCCGTAGTCAAGACAATCACTTAGTTCTGATTGATTTCGGAGCGGTGAAAGACCAAGTTAGCCAAACAATATTATTAGACCCCGCCGACCAAGGCGCTAACACGAAATTTTCAGTCGGCACGTTTAGTTTTGCTCCCCCGGAACAAATGGCGCTGCGGCCGATATTTGCCAGCGACATCTATGCCTTGGGCATGACTTGCTTGTATTTGCTGACAGCAAAGTCGCCCAAGGATTTAGATTTTGATTCCGTAACTGGCGAAATTGTTTGGCAGCCCCACGTTCAGGTGAGCCCAAATTTTGCGCGGATTCTTGAGAAAATGCTCAAGCCGATGGTAGGCCACCGCTTTCAATCGGCCTCAGATGTCGTCAAAGCTCTGAACGGTCAATTTGAAGACGCAGACCTTTGCGACGGCTTGGCAACTCAATTTAACGGCTCTAGTCGCACAATTGAAGAAGCGACGATATTTAACGGTGAGGCTACTTCGTGGTCGTCGTCGAAAAGCAAAATTAATCAAGATTTGCGATCGAACCAAAGCATCCGTGCTAGAAGTTCATTAACCCAATCGGGAAATACGGGAATGCAGCCGAGAGTTTCTCGGACTCTGGCAGAGTCCGGCAGAACTTTCGGAACTGCGGCATTTTCCAACGGCAATTCAGCACCGCCAAAGGTAACGAAAGCTGTTGTGAAGTGGGAAAGCAACAGCTTGCGAGCGGCATATTTTAAAGGTAAACGCGATTTTGCTGACTGCGAATTGTCGGGTTTGCAATTGCCAAAAGCGCAGTTGGCGGGGGGGAATTTTTATCAGGCTAGGTTGGTGAAGGCAAATTTGCAAGCAGCGGATTTGTCGGGGGCGAATTTGGGCCACGCGAGGTTAATTAAGGCGAATTTGCGATCGGCAAATTTGACTGAAGCTTATTGCAGCACTGCTAATTTTGAAGGCGCGGATTTCCGAGGTGCTGATTTGACGGGCGCTTATTTGAGTAAGGCGAATTTGCGGGGCGCGAATTTGTGCGGCGCGAATCTGACTGACGCTACAGTTAGCGATGAACAACTGGCAATGGCAAAGACTAATTGGCTGACTACTAAGCCCGATGGTAAGCGGGGTTTTGGATTTTAATTGAAGGAAGAAGGAAGAAGGAAGAAGGAAGAAGGAAGAAGGAAGAAGGAAGAAGGAAGAAGGAAGAAGGAAGAAGGA